>NZ_JBMRCP010000021.1:0-38511 GCF_057350545.1 Pseudolysinimonas sp.
GATCTCGTATACGTCGCCGTATCACACGACTCCGGTCGTGGTGAGTGACGGGGTGTCGACGGCGACGACGCACACGTTCGTGAACCCGACGCCGGGGTTGCCTTTCATGTTGCGGGTGCAGGCCAAGAACGCTGTCGGGGTGGGTTCGGTGGCGCAGGTGCAGGCGACCGCGCCGGCGACGACGGTGTCCATCCCCGCCGCTCCGACCAGCCTCGCTGTCACGTCGAACACTTGGGATGCACTCACCGTGGTGTGGGCCGCTCCGCCCGGGGTCGTGACCGACTACCTCCTCTCGTGGCGGTCGCCCTTGACTCCGACGTGGCAACTCGTGGGAGACGGTGTCTCCACATCGACCTCTCATACGTTCGTCGGTTCGAGCCCAGGCGTGACCTTCGAGATACGCGTCCAAGCCAAGAACGCCTCGGGGACCGGCCCGGCTGCGATCGTCTTGGCGTCGACGCCAGCGGGATCGCCGCCGAACTCGGCACCGGCACCGCTGCGCGCCACCCCCGTCGACGGGGGCGCGGTGACGCTCGAGTGGGCGCCCCCGCCAGGCACCGTCACTGACTACGTGATCTCGTATACGTCGCCGTATCACACGATTCCGGTGATCGTGGACGATGGAGTGTCGACGGCGACGGCGTGGACGACGACGCCCACGCCTGGACTCACTTTTGTTATCCGTGTGCAGGCGAAGAACCAGTTCGGTGTAGGCCCCGCGGCGACGATCTCGGTCCGGGTGTCGAGCTGAGTTCAGCTTGAAGCGTCGGGTTCGGCGAACTCCGTGACCCAGGCCTCAACGACGTCGTCCGGATAGCCGCGGTGGAAGTGGCGGCGCCAGGGGTACGCCGGGCCGGGCTGACCCCGTCGCGGGAGTTGCCGCGCGGCGGCCCGCCGCTTCGCTGGGCTTCCCGCGACGAACGCCCCGGGCTCCACGTCCCGCGAGACGAGGCTCTGTGCACCTACGACCGAATCGGATCCGATCGTGATTCCCGGCAGAACGGTGGCGCGGGTTGCCACCACCGCATAGTCCTCGACCGTCACACCGACGTACGGCCCGTCGCTCGGCGGTACCGGATCGTTCGTGAAGACGACATAGGGAAAAATCCACACGAAGTCGCCGATGGTGCTGTGCTGCGTGATGTGGGCGCCGTTGAAGATGCGGACGTATCGTCCGATCGTCGCCTCTCCCTGCAGGTCGGCGAATGTTCCGAGCTGGAGGTCTTCTCCTGCGCGGATGTGCTCGCGGACCGACACCTGATGGCCGGTGCGCAGGCGCGGTCCGAATTCTGATCCCTGGTAGAAGACGCTGTGGCTCCGAATGGTGGAGCCTTCCCCGATTCGCAGTTGCTCTCCGTCTGCGAGGGGAGTCGGGACCCCGATCGCGCAGTGACTTCCGATCGTCGTACCACGGCCGATCTCGACGTCGTCGTGGACGACCGTGAATGGGCCGATCGTGACATCGTCCCCGATCCGAGCGGTGGGGCTCACGTGAGCCAGAGGACTGACCGACATTCCATCCCTTCGTCCCCGAACGTTCGTTCGCGCCGACCAGCGCCGACCTTCCGCTTGACTAGGATAGGCGGGTTGTCGAATGCGAGGAGAGCCCCATGGAACAGAGCGAGCTGCTGAAGATCGTCGAAGCGGTTCTCGAGGTCGCGCCGGGGACGGTGTCGATCGACTCCGATCTCAAGGAACTCGATTGGGACTCGCTGTCGGACATCACGTTCATCGCCATGATCGACGAGGCGACGGGAAAGTCGCTCGATCCGCTCCTTCTCGCCGCCGCGCGTACACCCGCCGATCTCAAAGAACTCCTCACCGAAGCGTCCTGACGCCGGCACCGATCTAGGCATCGCCGTAGGGTGGGGCCATGGGTTCCGCAGCGCGCATACGCGCCATCACCTACCACCTCCCTGCCGGCGAACTCACCAACGCCGACCTCGCCGAGATGTTCCCCGAGTGGACCGTCGACAAGATCTCCGCGAAGACAGGCATCTACAGCCGACGCGTTGCCGGCGCCGATGAGTACGTCTCGCATCTCGCGACGGCCGCAGCGGAGCGCCTCTTCGAGGAGAGCGGTATCGAGCGCTCCGACATCGACTACCTCATCCTGTGCACGCAGACCCCGGACTACCTCCTGCCATCGACGGCTTGCATCGTTCAGGACAACCTCGGACTCCCCACCTCGGTGGGTGCGACGGACATCACGCTCGGCTGCTCCGGCTATATCTATGGGCTTGGCCTCGCGAAGGGTCTCATCGAGTCCGGGCAAGCGAGAAGCGTTCTCGTCCTGACGGGCGACACTTACACGAAGCTGCTGAACCCCGCCGACCGCTCGGTCCGCACCATCTTCGGCGACGGCGCCTCGGCTACCCTCGTGACGGGGGACGGCTCACCGACGTCGATCGCCGCGATCACCTACGGAACCGACGGCTCTGGTGCGGGTCATCTGGTCGTGCCCCATGGCGGTATGCGCGACGGAGGCGAGATCTCACCACGATCCGATGTCGGAACGCGTTCGCTCGAGGCGACGAACTACGACCTGTTTATGGATGGACCGGAGATCTTCAATTTCACGATCCGAGTGGTTCCTGACGCGGTGGCGAAGGTGCTCGAAAAAGCTTCGCTCGCCCAGGACGACATCGACTTGTTCGTGTTCCATCAGGCGAACCGGTTCATGCTCGATCACCTGCGGTCCCGGCTCAAGATACCCGAGGAGAAGTTCTTCACGTTCCTCGAGGGGGTCGGCAACACCGTGTCATCGACGATCCCGATCGCGCTCGTCGAGGCGCAGCGCACAGGAGCTCTGCGCCCGGGGATGCGCGTCATGCTCCTCGGCTTCGGGGTCGGACTCTCCTGGGGCGGTCTCGTCCTCGACTGGGAGTAGACATCGCCTCGCTGCGCGGCTAGGAGGGGAAATCTCCCGACTCTAGGAGGTCCAGCGCGGCCTCTGCGACCGTAGTGGGAACCTCGAAGTCGACGTGCATCCAGGTGTTCCGGTTCGCCGCTGTGCGACCCTCTGCCGCGGAACCTGCCGCGGAGAAGAGTCTGACACCGGCGACCGACGTGATCGTCGCCGGGAGGACGAATCCGGCCGTCCCGCGAGACACCAGGGTCAGTACCCGCGCGCTCTCGGGGAGCAGGAGGTAGTTGGCCATCACAGCTCCACCTGCGCTCACGAGGTGGGTCGTCGACGAATACAGCGCGAGCTGCTCTGCGAAGTCGAGCCGACCTGGGTCCACGATTTCGTACCCGCGGCGCGCCGCGATCGCGGCGAGGTCGGCTTCGTTCGTCAGAACCCGGCGCGCTGACTGGCGCCGAAGGAAGACTCTGCGGCTCGGTGGGGCCGGATCCACGTCTCCCAGAAGGTGCGCGCGCAGGGCGCGAAGCGGCGCGGGGTTGACTTGCACCGACTCGTGCCAGGGCACGCGAGTCGTGTCGAGTACCTGGAGCGGCGGTGCCGTGACGTGCAGGATGCCTACGCGTTGGAGCATCGCGGTGTCTGCGACCACGACGGGGCGCCCGCTGACCCGACGCAGGGCCTCGCGGCCGGTCGACGGCGTGCGTGAACTCACGAGGAAGGGGATCTCTCCGTCGAACTCCGCATCTGCCATCAGGGCGCGAGGGAGATATTCCGCGAACCAGTGGTACCAGTTCCCGTCGTGACGTCCGGAGAGCAGAATGGCCTCTGGGAAAGTCTCGGGGGCGACCGGGTTGAGCGCGACAAGGGCAGCCTCGGGGTGCTGGGACGAACCGAAGACGTTGAGCCACTGTCCGCCAACGTGGTCGCGGCGAGGGTCCGCGGCGTCCTCGTAGACCACGAGAGTGTCGCCGACGAGTAGGGTGCCGCCGTCCTGCACGGCAGCGTCCTCGTAGCGCAGCCAGTCCTGGCTGGGTGCGGCCAAAGTCTCCTCGCCGTGCCGGAAGAAGACTAGGCCGTCTTTCTGCTCGTACCGCGGGACGGGAACCCCGTCGATGGGCGAGGCGACGGAGGGGTTCGGGCGGTCGACCGCGACGCCGAGGAGATCGGATCGTGGCGCGACGCGCCCTGCCGCCGCGAGGGCGAACCGATCAGCCCAGCGCTTGATGTGCTCGGCGCGAGCCGTCGCCGCGGCTGCACGCGCCGCGAGCGGTCGGCCCGCAGGGTGCTCGACGATCTCGAGAGCCTCTTCGGGCCGGGAAGCGACGAAGCGCGCGAACCAGGTTCGCGGATCGCCCGTCGCGACGGGCGATTCGGCGATGGCGTCGATCGCGCCCGTCGTCAAGGGCCGGCCGACGGGGAGGAACTCCTGGCACTGAGATCGCGCCGTCGGGTTGGAAGTCGGTATCTCGCGGAGCGTGCCCGTGTCGTCGATCGCGCCAAATGTGAGGCGCGCAGCCGACGTCGTGCGCGCCGTGACGACGAATCCGTGACGCAGGAGCCAGGGGATGCGCCCTACATCGGGCCGCGGGTACCGACGGACCTGGATCCTGAACGCCGGGTTGGCCCGACGCAGGGCGCGCGTGTGGAGTCGGACTCCCTGTCGGCGAGGAAGCCAGCCCCAAATGGTGATCTCTCGTTCCCGGTCGTCGGGGTTCTCGTCATGGGGCGACAGCGCGGCGATGCGTGCCGCCTCCGCCACCCGCTCCCGCGAGCCTCCCGCCCAGAACGTGTGAACCTCCCGAAGGAGGCTCCGCTCGTAGTCGTCGTATGTCTCGTGCGTTGTCCGGTCGCTCATATTAAGGATGTTCGGCGTCACGCCAACGCCTGAAGCATCCGTGCGATCATATCGAGGAGTCGTTCAGCGGCCGTGCTCGATCGGCCGTCTCGTTGACGATTGGCAGTGAAACATGAGCAATCTCGGTCATGGGGCTGCGGCTGCTCCGCCCAACCAGGTGCACCGCCGCGCCGCCTGTCTTGCGGACCTCCGTGCCGATCTCGCCCGCAGCTACCCGCGCTTCAGCAGGCGCCGTCTCTCGAAGATCGCGGCTTCGCACGGCCTCCGACGACTCCCGGATGCTCTCCTCCTGAACGACAGTCCGTCGCCCGGGATCGCCCGTGAGTTGAACCGGTTCGTGCGTCGCCTTCGGGGCGAGCCGTCGGGTCCGCGGCGTGAGCATCCGCTCTTCTCCTCAGAGTTCTACAGGATGCTGTACCCGGATGTTGGTCGCTCGCGCGTCGTGCCGTGGCTCCACTACCAGGTCTTCGGGCGGTCTGAGGGCCGTAGTCCGCACCCCCTGCTCGACATTGCGGGCCTGGCCCGACAACTCCCCACCGCGTTGCCCGGCGAAGTTCTCGACGCCTATCTAATCGACCCGCGGAACTGGCTCGCCAGCCCTGGTCCCTACGTCGATGCCGAGCGGTTCATGCTCGCAGGGCCGTGGAACGGGACGACCAACCCGCTCCTGCAGATTCTCCGCGACTACCCGAGCGAGCCGTGGGTGCGGGTGCGGCTCGGACTCATCGACCTCGGAACCTCAACCGACGCGGTGCGGCTCGCTGCGGGGCTCCTCGCCGTGCGCCAGCCCGCGCTCGCCAGCGCGACGTCGCTGTCAATGTGGCGGCCCCCGGCGTCGGAGCCCCAGGTACGACCGAACGGGCCCTATCGGGTCGTCCCGGGCTTCTTCGCAGGCATCCACGGCGAGCTCCTGACGGTGGGTCCCGGCCTTGAGAGCGGTGACGGGACAGCGCTCCGTGCAGGAGACGGAGTCGTTTGTCTCGACGCGGGAGAACGAGTGGCGACGCGACGGCTGGTCTACCTCGCCACGGAGGATGCCGACGCATCCGGCCTTGTCCCGGACGCCGGGACATTGTTCGCGCCCACCTCCCCCGCGCAGGAAGCCCGACTCCGCGCGTGCGGCGCGCGCGTGCTCGCGTACGGCCGCCAGGTAACCGTCGCCGCGGAGGAGTTCTCCGTCGCGAGGGTCGTCCCCGGCAAAGGTGTGCCGTCATGACACGGGTCGGGGGCGTCATCACGGCGCACAATCAGTTGCAGTGGATCGAGGCGTCGCTCACCACGCTGCGACCGGAGGTCGACGAACTCGTCGTCGTCGACGACGGGTCGAGCGACGGCACCGCGGAATTCCTGGCGGCGAACCGTGAACGATGGGACTACCAGCTTGTCAGTCTGCCGACGTCAAGGGGTGTATCTGAAGCCTGCAATCTGGCGATTGATGCGATCTCATCTGACATCGTGCTCTTCCAGGGCGGAGACGATCGCAGCCTGTCCGGGCGCAGGGAGCGGTCGGTCGAGGCGCTGGCTGACCCGACGGTCGTCCTCGTCGATGCTCTTCCGCGTGTGATAGACGGGGATGGACGGCTGCTCCCGGACGATGCCGCGGGGGAGTTCGTGGAGGGGGGGCGCGCACCGGACGCCCTCGCCTACCTCTTCTGGACAGGCAACTTCGTGTGCGCTCCCTCCGTCGCCCTGCGCCCCGCCGACTACCGCGAGGTCGGCGGCATGGCCCCGGGGATCGACCTACTGCAGGACTACGGCCTCTGGTTGGATCTCGCAGCGCGCGGCCGCTTTGCACGGGTCGCCGCGCCGCTCATCGATTATCGCAAGCACGGGCGCAATCTGTCCCGCGAAGTCCAGGGCGTCGAGTCCACGCGGCAGAAGCGCCACGCCGCTGAGTGGGGCTGGATTCGGAACAAGTTCCTCGACCGGGCGACAAGCACGACCCTCTCGCGGATCGCGATGCTCCCGCATGCCCCAGGTGTGGCAGCGCTTACCCGAGATGAGCATGCGATGCTCGTCCGGATCCGGAGCCGAGACCCGTTCCTCGCACGCCGAGGGCTCGATGACCTCTTCGACTTCCTGCGTCGCGAGGGTGTCGCCGGGCTCGACCGACTCGGGTTCACGCGGGGCGACATCGACGAGCTCGCCGCAGTCGCCGATCCCCAGAACCTCGCCGCTCTCGGTCGGGCTCGCGCGGTCATCGAGCGTCTCGTTGAGCTGACGACGGGCTGACGGTCGGCCCCACGGGTTTGTGAAGGCGGCGGCGCCCTAGGGAAGGAGGCGACCCCGGTGCCCCGTGAGCCCGTCTGCTCAGTCGACTGCCATACAGTGGGGGGGTGCACAACTGGTCGGAGCCGGGCCTCATCGACGTCCCTGCTCATCGCGATGACTTGGGCGCTCTCGGTGTCGTGGAGAAGGATCAGCCGTTCCCGTTCCCCATCAAGCGCGTGTACTTCCTGTACGACGTCCCCTCGGTCGCGGTCCGCGGGTCGCACGCGCACAAAGGCCTCAACCAGCTGATCCTTGCCGTGGCGGGTGCCTTCACCGTGCGCCTCGACGACGGGCAAACGGCAAGGGACTGGCGACTCGACACCCCCGAGCGGGGGCTCGCAGTCCCCCCGGGATACTGGCGGACCCTTCGCGACTTCACGGCGGGAGCGGCGGCCGTCGTCTTCGCGTCGGAGGAGTACGACGAGACCGACTACATCCGCGACTACGACCAGTTCGTCGACTGGACGCATCGTGACTGACGCACCCATCCCGTTTTTCGATCTCGGCGCCCAGGTGCGCGGTTACCGGGACGAGCTTCATGGCGCTCTGGATCGAGTGATTGACGGCGGCTACTTCATCGGAGGCCCCGAAGTGTCTCGCTTCGAGGAGCGTTGGGCGAGCGCGGTCGGCGCGCAGCACTGCGTTTCTGTCGGCAACGGGCTCGATGCCATTCGTCTCATTCTCGAGGGGTACGGCATCGGACGTGGCGACGAGGTCGTCGTACCGGCTTTCACCTACTACGCGACGTGGCTCGCCGTGCAGCAGGTTGGGGCGACGCTCGTGCCCGTCGACGTCGACCTCCGCACGGCCGCACTCGACGCGGAACTCGTCGCAGAGGCGATCACTCCGCGCACCAAGGCCATCCTCGTCGTGCACCTCTTCGGCATCCCGGGCGACCTCGCGCGTCTCCGGTCCATCGCCGACGAGGCGGGCGTGCTGCTGATCGAGGATGCGGCTCAGAGCCACGGTGCACCGGGGGTGGGGTGTACCGGCAATGCCGCCGGTTTCTCCTTCTATCCGACGAAGAATCTTGGCGCACTCGGCGATGCGGGCGGTGTTACCACCGACGATGCGGTCCTCGCCGACCGAATCCGGAGCCGCCGCTCCTATGGTCAAGGTGCCCACAAGTATGAGCATGTCGACACCGGCTGGAACTCGCGACTCGATCCACTGCAGGCGGCCTTCCTCGGTATCCACCTCGACCGCCTCGACGCGTTCACTGCGCGGCGTCGGGAGATCGCGACTGAATACTCGCAGGCACTCGCCGACGTCCCGGATGCTTTCGTCGGCCCGACCGACGCCTCGGAGAGCGTGTGGCACCACTTCGTGCTGCGGGCCACCGACCGGGACGTGCTCCGGGCGGACCTCAAGCGTCGGGGTGTCGGCACCGATATCCACTACCCGTATTCCCTGGGTGACATCGCGCCGCTCGCCGGTCTCGTCACCCGCAACGCCGCGCCGTCGCCACGTGCGGTGCGCCTCGCCGCAGAGGTGACGAGCCTGCCGATAGGCCCCTGGATGACCGACGATCAGGTGGCGCGAGTGGCCGCGGCGCTGCGCGAGTTGCCTCGGCGGCTCCTCATCGCATCGTGAACGCCGCCACAGCCCCGGTGCCGGGCGTCGTCTCCGTTGTCCTCGTCAACTTCCGCGGCGCCGACGACACGATCACGGCGATCGCCGAACTCGGCAAGCTCGACTGGGATCCGGCGCTCCTCGAGATCGTTGTCGTGGAGAACGCCTCGGGTGATGACTCCGCGGAACGTATCCGCGCCGCGGCCCCGCACGTGAAGCTCATTGAGTCGCCTGCCAACGAGGGGTTCGCGGGCGGGTGCAACCTGGGCGTCCGGCACGCGGCGGGCGAGTTCGTGGCGTTGCTCAACAACGACGCTCGTCCCGACGCGCAGTGGCTCGCCGCCGCAACCGAGCGGTTTGACGAGTCGCCGCGCGTCGGCGCGGTCGCCAGCAAGGTCGTCGACTGGGATGGGAAGCTCGTCGACTACATCGGCGCCGGACTCACCTGGTACGGGATGGGCTACAAGCCGCTGACGGGCGAGCCGATCCCTGGCAGGGAGCCAGGCCCGCACGACGTCCTGTTCGGTACCGGTTCCGCGATGGTGGTGCGGCGAGACGTGTACGACGACCTCGGCGGCTTCGACGAGCGCTATTTCATGTTTTTCGAGGACGTCGACTTCGGCTGGAGGCTGAACCTTCGCGGCTGGCGATTCGTGTACGAGCCCACCTCGATCGTCTTTCACAAGCACCACGCGTCGATGTCCGGCTACGGCTCGCACAAGGAGCAGTTCCTGCTGGAACGCAACGCGCTCTACACGCTTTACAAGAACATCGGCGAGGAGTCGCTCGGGTCGGCCCTCCCCGCGGCGATGGCGCTCGCCGTCCGGCGGGGACTCACCCGCACCACCCAGGTCGACAACGAGGCCTACGACCTGCGCCGTGGCGGGAGTGACGACGGCGACGCTGAACCTTTCCCAAAGTCTGCGATCGCGGTGAACTACGCGATCGACCAGTTCATAGACAGGCTGCCGAGCCTACGGGCAAGCCGCGACGAGGTCCAAGCCACTCGACGAGTCTCCGACACCCGACTCTGGGCCCGTTTCGGGCTGACCGACGCGCCGGTCTTGCACGAACCCCGCTACGTGGAGGGCTACGAAAACATCGTGAACGCATTCGACGTCACCGAGCCGCCTCCCGCCCGTCGCGTTGTTATCGTGACGGGGGACCCCATTGGAGTCCGGATGGCGGGTCCGGCGATTCGGGCGTGGAACATCGCCGAACTTCTCGCGCGCGAGCATTCGGTGACCCTCGTTTCACTTACGGGGATCGAGGATGTCGCTGCCGAGTTCGATCTCATCCACGTCGCAGCGGGCGATGACCGCGCCTTCCGCGTCCTTGAACGTGCGGCCGATGTCATCATCTTCCAGGGCCACGCGATGGATGCGTTCCCGTCGCTGCGCGACACCGACAAGATCGTCGTCGTCGACATCTACGACCCGATGCACCTCGAGCAACTCGAGCAGGGTCGCGAAATGCCGCGTGAGCTCTGGGAACGTCAGGTGAGCGACGCGACGGATACGCTCAACGCGCAACTCGCACGAGGGGACTTCTTCGTGTGCGCATCGGAGCGGCAGCGGACCTTCTGGCTCGGTCAGCTCGCCGGGCTCGGGCGGATCAACCCATCGACTTACCAGGGCGACCCGATGCTCGACGGGCTGATAGGCGTGGCGCCATTCGGCATCTCCGCCGGCGAACCTGAGCACCGCCGTGAAGTCGTGAAGGGTGTCGTCCCCGGTATCGAACCCGACGACAAGTTGCTCCTCTGGTCCGGTGGCCTCTACAACTGGTTCGACCCGGAGACTCTCATCCGGGCAGTGGCCGAGGTGAGCGCGCGACGCGACGGGGTGCGCCTCTTCTTCCAGGGGACGAAGCATCCGCACCCCGGCGTCCCGGAGATGGAGGTGGTGGCGCGCTCGCGAGCTCTCGCCGCGGAGCTGGGGGTGCTGGGCAGCGCCGTCTTCTTCAACGACTCGTGGGTTGAGTACGCGGACCGCGAAAACTACCTCACCGAGGCGGACGCGGGCGTGAGCACCCACTTCTCCCACATCGAAACGACCTTCTCATTCCGAACGCGCATCCTCGACTATCTCTGGGCGCGGCTGCCAATGGTCGTGACCGAGGGCGATCACTTCGCCGAGCTCGTCGAAGTCGAGGGGCTGGGTATCGTCGTTCCAGACCGAGACGTGCCCGCCTTGGCTGATGCGCTCGAACGCGTGCTCTTTGACGAAGAACTCGCGCAGGCGTGCCGCGACAACATCGGTCGCGTACGCGAGCAGTACCGCTGGGACCGCACGCTAGCGCCCATCCTCGAGTTCGTGCGTGATCCCCTCCCGGCTGCGGATCGCGGGCGCAGTATGGACCGCCCACGGCGCCGGCGGAAAGCGAGCGGACTGCGCCATGACCTAGCCCTCGTCGCGCACCACCTCCGGTCGTCGGGCCTGCGTGCCGTCGCGGGCAAGGTAGCCCGTCGGCTTCGTCGGCGCTAGAGGCGCCAGATGACGACGTCGGTCGCGCTGTGCACCTACAACGGTGAGCGCTTCATCGCCGCGCAGATGCGGAGCATCCTGTCGCAGACCGCACCGGTCGACGAGGTCGTCGTGGGAGATGACGGGTCGGTCGACGCCACCCTCGACATCGTGCGCGCAGAGGTCGCCGCGGCGGCCGCGCCGCCCCGGCTCGTGGTGCTTGAGGGTGCCGTGCGGCTCGGGGTCACGGCGAACTTCGCCCGCACGGTCGCGGCGTGCGAGGGCGACATTGTCGTCTTCAGTGATCAGGATGACGTTTGGCATCCGCGCCGCGTCGAGGAGGCGCTTGCGGTGTTCTCCGCGGAGCCCGAGGTGTCGCTCGTGTTCGGCGACGCACGCCTCGTGGACGGAACGGGGACACCGCTCGGGTCGCTGCTGTCCGACGCGACCGAGATCACCGCCGCCGACCTCGCCCTTCTCCGCGCCGACCGGGCATTCGAGGTGCTCCTCCGGCGCAACCTCGTCACCGGGGCGACGATGGCCGCTCGCCGCGAGGTCGTCCGACGCGCACTCCCTTTCCCCGCGGAATGGGTTCACGATGAGTGGATCGCGATCGTGGCCGCTGCTTCGGGGCGCCTCTCCTGGCTGGACGAGCCTCTCATCGACTATCGGCAACACGGCGCGAACCAGATCGGCGCGAAGGTGCCGACGCTCCGCTACAAAGTTGCGCGGGCCCTCGAGTACCGCGGCGATCGGTACGACTTTCTCGCACGCCGCGCCGGAGTCCTCGCTGAACGTCTTGAGGCCGAGCATGCGTCGGATGACGTGCGGCGCGCAGCGCGTGGAAAGGTCGAGCACCAGCGGCGACGGGCCGCCCTCCCTGCGAATCGCGTCGCGCGAGTTCCCCGTGTACTCGGGGAACTCATTCGCGGCCACTACCGCGCGTACGCAAGCCAGGGAACTCTCGATGCCGTCCGCGATCTGCTCTCACCGACTGGCCATCGAGCCGAGGGGAGTTGAAATGCGCATCCTCTACGTGATCACCGACGCCGATATCGGCGGTGCCGAGCGTCTGCTACTTGCCCTCGGCAGGCATGCCGACTCTCGCGACGAGATCGGCCTCCTCGTTCTCATGGGACCGGGTTCGCTCAGCCCGCTGCTCGAGGTAGCCTTCCCACACGTCGAGTACCTGGGGTTCCCGCCCTCGTCGAGGGACCTTCCCAGAATGGTGGGGGCGCTGACTCGGGCGGTCCGAGCCTTCGAGCCCGATATCGTCTCGTCGCACCTGTTTCACGCGGATCTTGTCGTCGCGCTCGCCCGCGTGGCCGTGCCTCGCACGACGACAGTGCACACTCAGTCTCTCGGCCCGGCCGATCACCTGCTCACACGGGTCATTGCGCGAGTCGTCGGGGCCCTTTCGTTCCGTTTCGACGCAGTCATCCCGGTGAGCGACAGCGACTCCATGCGGTCGTTCGCCCGTCGGCTCGGGTACCGCCGGCTCGAGCAGCCGATCGTCAACCCCGGCGAGATACCCGACCGGCCACTCTTTGAACCTGCGAGTCGTCGCTTCGTGTCGATCGCGCGGAGTCACCCAGTCAAGGGGCACGCGACGCTTTTCACGTCTTTCGCATCCATGGCCAGCGAAGCGCCCGACTGGACGCTCGCCTGCTACGGCCCCGGTGTCGTCGCCGGGGACGACGTCATCGAGCACTCGCTCCGGCCGTCGCCCGTGCGGGAGTTGTACGAGGCGGGACGGATCACCCTGGGCGGTCCGATCCCCGATCCCTCGTCCGCTCTCGCAGATGCCGCAGCTCTCGTCATATCGAGCGGTTACGGCGAGGCGTTCCCACTCGTCGGAACTGAGGCCGCGGGCGCGGGCGTGCCCGTCATCAGCACCGATGTGGGTAGTTGCGCCGAGTTCGTAGACGATGAGCGCTTCCTGGTCCCGCCCGGGGACATCGCGGGGCTCGCTCGGGCGCTCACTGAGTACGCGGGACTCGACGACACGACGCGGCGCCGGCTCTCGCTGCGCGCTCGAAAGCGTGCCGAACAGCGCTACACGCCGCAGGCGGCCGTGGCGGCCTACCGTGCGGTGTTCGAGCGGCTCGGTGCTCCGACCGGTTCCTGACCAGTCGTCGTCGCGACGAAACCCGCCACGATGACGGCGAGGGAGCCGCCGCCGCCGCCGATCGCGAAGCCCAGGAGCGCACCCCACATCCCCCATACCGGTGACGCCGCGATCATGCCAGCCGTCCCGGCGAGGAACCCGACGAGCCAGATACGCGAATACATCGCCTGCCGACCGCTGACGAGGAGATAAGCCGAAGGGGCGCTTGTGCAGGAGATGACGAACACGACCACGAGCAATGCAATAGTGGGTGGCCCCCCGCCCGCGAACTGTGCGCCGTAGAACAGCGGCAGCATCCAGGGGGTGAGGGCGATGAGCACGCCGAACACCGCCGCGAAAATGAGAAACGACCCGATCGCAGTCCGGTTGTGTGCGCGTCGCGCGTCCAGCGGGTCCGTAGCGAGGAGCCGCGCGAAGTGCGGGATGAGCACCTGGTTGAGCGCCTGAGAGAGCAGGTTGGCGGGAGTCGCGAGAGACAGCCCCGCGGCAAACAGGCCGGCCGTCTCAGCACTGTCGAACGTCTGGACGAACACCATCGTCGCGGGTAGCAAACCCCCGGTGGCGATGGCACCGATGGTCGTGTCCCGGATGAAGCGGCGCAGACTTCGACGTTCGTCGTCATCCGCTCGGTCTTTGGCGACGCGAGGCCATCCGACGACCGCGAACAGGAGGTAACCCGCTGCGAGGGGTAGCAGGAGGACCGCCGACGCACCGGCGAGCAGGACAAGGGCGAGTAGAACCACGGCCGTCGCCGAGGAGATCGCATCGAGTACCGTCGCGAATCGGTACCGGTCGAGGCCGAGCATCGCCCCCCGCACGAAGACGTAAAGGCCGTACCCCGCGACCAGCGGCACGGCGCAGAGCGCGACGAGCGGGTCGCCAGTGATCGCCCACCCTACGGGAAACGCGAGTGCCGAGGACGCAGCGACGGCCAGGAGGGTCGTCGCCCGGAGCCAGGTCAGCGAAGCCTCCGGCCGGAGGGCTCGCGCAAGGATCGAGGCCGCCGCGATCCCGGACGCCGTCGGCCAGAAGAGTGCGAGGTAGACGGCGAGCGACAGCATGGCGCTCGCCGCCCCGAGGGTCTCGGGGTCGGTCGCGCGCCCGATCGCGATCGTGCTGACGAACCGGGCGACCCCCTGCACACCGACACCGATGGTGGTCCAGGCCGTGCGGGAGATCAGCGTGGCGGCCACGGGCTCAGCGTACCTGCGGTCGTCTCAGCGACTGCACCCTAGAGTTGTCCGGTGCATTCGGATCGTGAGCGCGAGCGACTCCTCGTCATCATTTCCACGGTGGCGGTCGATGCCTGGCTCGACGAGGCGGTCGAGTCGGTGCTCGCACAGCTTGAGCACGGCGATCGACTCCTCGTCCGGCACGATGGCGTCCCCTCGGACCCGGAGCGGGGGTGGACCCGGCATCCCGCGGTGACGATCACCCAGGCCGCGCAGCGCTCCGGCATAGGCCGCGCCCTCGCGGAGAGCGTTCCCGCTGGCGACGAACCCCTTATCGCGCGGCTCGATGCCGACGACATCGCCTATCCGGGGCGCTTCGCGGCCCAGCGCCACTACCTTGCGGAGAACCGAGATGTCGTCCTCGTCGCGTCGATGGCGAGGCTCATCGACGGGGAGGGACGCGTAATCGGCGACTACCGAACCCAGCCCGGGGTGCGTATCCGTCACCGACTGATCGGAGGCAACCCGATCGTTCAGTCGACCGTCATGTTCCGCCGGAGCGCGTATGACGTGGCAGGCGGCTACAACCCGGACGTGCGGCACTTCGAAGACTACGATCTGTGGCTTCGGCTCGGCCGAGTGGGAGAGGTAACGATTCTGTCGGAGTTCTTCGCCGGCTACCGCCTGCACCCGAGCCAGGCCACGAGGACGGTTGGTGTGCTCGGCGCGCCGCTCGAGATCGCGACGCGCGGGCAGTTCGCTCTCGGCGCGGAACTCGGCCTGAGCACATGGCAGATCCGTCGCCGCCGCGCCCACTGGTGGGTGGTTCAGTACGGGATGACAGCGAAGGCCGCGCTCCACCGCCGGCGCGCGGCTCTGGCGTCTCGCGAACGACCCCGCGGCTAGGGTGGTCCGGTGCCGACTGATTACGCTGACAGGCGCCCTCGGCGCAGCTGGTTGCCTCTAGTCCGCCTTCTGGTCGTCCCGCTCCTGGCGGTCCTCGGGCTTGGCTCGTGGGCACTCGCGTCGCCCGTCGGGTCAAGCCCGGACGACGACTTCCACCTCGCGAGCATCTGGTGCGGTCTCGGCGAGCGCGACGGCCTGTGCGAGGCGACCGGGGACCCCGAGACTCGCGCAGTACCGGCGGCTGTCGCGTTCGCTGCCCACTGCTACGCCTTCCGGCCGGATGAGAGCGCCGCGTGCCAGGACGAGCTCGTCCAGTCGGCGAGTGATGACCTGCAGACCACGGACAGGGGCAACTTCCGCGGCCAATACCCCGGCGGGTTCTACGCGGTGCTCGGTCTGTTGGCGTCTCCCGCGGTCGAGATCTCGGTCATCGCGATGCGCCTGGTGAACGTCATCCTGTTCGTGGCTCTCACGACCGTCACGTTCCATCTGCTGCCACGTCGCCGGGCGTCCTCGCTGCTCTGGCCTTGGCTGGTGACGACGGTCCCCCTCGGAGTCTTCGTGATCGCCTCTACCAACCCGAGTTCGTGGACCGTGATCTCAGCGGGCACGCTCTGGATCGCGCTCGTCGGCTTCCTCGAGGCGGATACCAGAGGGCGACGCGCGGGGCTCGGCGTCGTCGCGGGTGTCGCCGCAGTGGTGGGCGTCGGCTCGCGCCCGGACGCCATCGTGTTCACCGGGATCGCCGTCGTCCTCGCTCTCATCCTTGCGCTCCGGCGAGGCAGCATCCGACCCAAGCTCCTCGCCGTGCCAGCGGCGGTTCTCGCGCTCGCCATCGCGGTCTTTCTGATAGGGAACCCAGCCGGCGTCGCAGGTGGGTCGCTGGGCTCTGGGGGCGGGACGCCACTTGAGAACCCGATGGCTCTCCTACTCGGCAACGTGCTCAACGTCCCGCTTCTCTGGGCTGGGGTCTTCGGGTCATGGAATCTCGGATGGCTCGACACGCAGCTGCCTGGTGTAGTCGGCGTCGCGCTTCTGGTTGTGTTCTCCGGCGTCGCCTTCGGCGGTCTGAGGAGCATGGACCGTCGAAAGCTCGTTGCCCTCGCGATGCTTGGTGCGGCCCTCTGGGTCATCCCAACGTACGTGCTCATGCAGAGTCGGGCGTTCGTCGGGGCCGAGGTGCAGCCGCGCTACCTGCTCCCGCTCGTGCTCATCCTCGGCGGTGTAGCCGTGTTCGTCGCGGGTGCACGGACCCCGGAGTTTACGCGGTTCCAGGGATTGCTCGTCGCCGTTGTCGTCGGTGCAGCGCATGCCGTCGCTCTGCACTTTCAGATCCGGCGCTACGTGACAGGGATGGACGAACAGTCCGTCGACCTAGGTGCGGGGGCCGAGTGGTGGTGGGAAACGGCCCCGTCGCCGACGCTCCTTTGGCTCGTGGGGGCCGCGGCACTCGCAGCCGCGGCCACGCTAGTCGCACGCGAGCTCACCGCGCCGCCCCGAACCATGCCGATCCCCTCCGCGCCGTGAGCGACACGTCCGAGGCGAATCGGCCCTTGCGGATCGCCTTCGTCGTCAACAACTACCCGCCCAAGGTCGGAGGCGTCGAAGCCCACGTGTCGAGCCTCGCGCGGCGCCTCCGCGCCATGGGGGCGGAGGTCGTTGTCGTCACCCTGGGCGAGCCGGTGGGAGAGACCGACGAAGACGGGATCGCCGTCTATAGGTTCTCCTCTTCGACCGCTGTCGGCGACGTGCTGGCATTTCCGCGGCCGGGCTTCTTGCGGCAAGTGCGGCGCATCCTCGAGGGTCAAGTGGACGTGATCTGGACGCACACGCGCTTCTTCCCGCTGAGCTGGTTGGGCTCCCGGCTCGCACGCCGCCTCGGGCTCCCGCTCCTCCACACCGAGCACGGCTCCGACTTCGTCCGTGGCGTTTCGGCTCCGATCGCACTGGCCAGCCGCCTAGTGGACGTCACGCTCGGCGCCGCAACGCTCCGTCGCGCGGCACGCGTCATCGCCGTCTCGGATCGGGTCGCCGACTTCGTGCGCAGACTCTCCGGGCGCGAGGCCGTCGTCATCCCCAACGCGATCGACGTCGAGCCCTGGCTCGCGGCCCGACGCCCTCGTCGGCCCGTGCTGGTCTTCGTCGGGAGGCTCGTACCCGGCAAGGGCTGGGACACCGCGATCGAGGCGCTCGCCCTCCTGCGCTCCGACGGCGTGGACGCGAGCCTCGATGTCTACGGCGATGGGCCGGAACGCTCCGCGGTGGAGCGGCTTGTCGCTCGCCTCGAGCTCACCTCGAGCGTGCGTCTCCAAGGCAGGGTCGGCCAGACGCGGCTCGCCGACGGGCTTGCGGGAGCCCTCCTCGTCAACCCGACGGTGCTTGCAGAGGGCTTTCAGACGTCACTCCTGGAGGTTCTCGCCGCGGGAGGTGCTGTCGTCACATCTGACGTGGCCGGAGCCCGCGAACTCGCGCGGGACGGTGCACCGGTCACGCTCGCTGAAGCTGATGCGCGCGCGGTGGCGACGGCGACCGCTACGAGGCTTCACGACGCCGCGGCTTTCCCGGCGGAGTCGGTCCGGCGTTGGGGTTGGGACCGCCGCGTGCGCGACCTCGCAAAGCTCGTCAGCGAAGTGATGCCGCCCGGCCGTCCGCGACTCAACATCTAGACTGTCGACCGTGACCCGTGTGGATGCTGGAGATGCGGAGCTCGCCCGACGGACCTGGCTCATCGTGCCGGTGTACAACGAAGGCGAGGTGCTCGGTCAGGTCGTCGCCGCCATCCGCGAAGTATTCCCGAACGTCGTCTGCATCGACGACGGCAGCAGCGACTCCTCTGCCGAGATCGCCAGGGCTGCGGGCGCCGTCGTCGTGCGGCATCCGATCAACCTCGGCCAAGGGGCTGCTCTCCAGACGGGGTTCGACTACGCCCTCGCCCGACCCGACGCCGACTTCTTCGTCACGTTCGACTCCGACGGGCAGCACCGCGTCGAGGACGCCATGGACATGGTTCGCCGCCTCGAGGCCGAGAACCTAGATGTCGTCATCGGCAGTCGGTTCCTCGACAGTCGCTCGAACGTCGGGCACCTGAAGCGTTTCGTTCTCCGTCTCGCGGTGATCTTCGAAGCGGCGCGGTCTGGAATGCGTCTCTCCGACGCCCACAACGGACTTCGCGCGTTCACGAGGCGGGGTGCCTCCGTGATCCAGATCGAGCAGAACCGAATGGCGCACGCGTCGGAGATCACGGCGCAGATCGGGCGAGCGAAACTCCGCTACGCCGAGCAGCCGGTGCAGGTGATCTATACCGAGTACTCGCGACGCAAGGGTCAGTCGATCTGGAACTCCGTCAACATTCTCAGCGATCTGTACTTCAAATGATTGAGGCGAGATGTCTAACCAGCTAGTGATCCAGATCATCCTCGTCGCTGTCTTCACTGTCTTTGCGGTGATCCTGCTCCTGCCGAGTCGTGGGCCGCGTCGGCTTGCGATCCGTCGGTTGGCGCTGCTCGCGGCGCTGCTAGCGGCGATCGTCGCGGTCGCCTTTCCAGGGATCGTCAACGATGTCGCGAACCTTCTGGGCGTCGGTAGAGGCACTGACCTGCTGCTCTACGCGCTCGTCGTCGTCTTCATCGGAACGACGATTTCGTCCGCGGCGCAGAACCGCCAGACGCATCGAGAGATCACGCGGCTCGCGCGGTCGATCGCGCTTCGCGACGCCGAGGAGCGGAGCCGCCCGTGACCGTGCTCGTCACCGGGGGCGCGGGCTACATCGGGTCGCACGTCGTGCGCCTGCTCCGGGACCGTGGCGACGATGTCTGCGTCGTCGATGACTTCACGACCGGCCGGTCTGAACGGGTGCCGCGCGAGGTTCGAGTGCTCGACGTCGATCTTTCGACCGACGACGCGCTCGACCAGTTGACAACGACGATGCGCGACGAGCGCGTTGACTCGATCATCCACTTCGCTGCCAAGAAGCGAGTCGACGAGTCCGTTGAGCGCCCGGCGTGGTACTACCGACAGAACCTCGGCGGACTCGCCAACCTGCTTCTCGCCGCAGACTCGGCTGACGTCAGGAAGTTCGTCTTCTCGTCGTCGGCTGCGGTCTATGGCTCGGCCCAAGGCGCGGCGATCCGCGAGAGCGACCCAACTCGCCCCGTGAACCCCTATGGCTCGACGAAGCTGTTCGGCGAGCAGCTCATCGCCGAAGCGTCGGCAGCGGGACGCGTGCGTGGCACGAGCCTGCGCTACTTCAACGTTGCGGGCGCTGGTTGGGACGACCTCGGCGATACCGCCGTGCTCAATCTCGTCCCGATGGTGTTCGAGCGCATCGACGCGGGGGAGAGCCCGCTGGTGTTTGGTGACGACTACGACACCCCCGACGGGTCGTGCATACGGGATTACGTGCACGTCCTCGACCTGGCCGAAGCGCATCTTGCGGCCCTTGACAGGCTTGGCCAAGGTTCCGCCGGGCACCGGGTGTACAACGTCGGCACGGGGCGCGGGACGAGTGTCAAAGAGATGGTCGCCGCGATCGCCCGTGCTGCCGGGCGCGACATCGAGCCGCTGGTCGTCGAAAGGCGCGCGGGCGATCCGGCAGCTGTCGTAGCTGATCCAGTCCGGATTCGCGATGAGCTCGGCTGGGCTCCTCGTCACGACCTCGACGCGATCGTGGCATCTGCCTGGAGCGCGCATCTCGCTCATCGAGAGTGATAGAGATCGGTGGGATCTCAGAGTCGCCTGGGAGCCCGTCTCGCCGACCGCTCACGCGCCGCGCATCGGATTGCCTATTGCTGTAGGCGGGGCATCGGCCATCGCTCAGGCCCGTGGAATCCGAATGCTGCCCGTGTCCTCCGACGGCGGCGGAATCGGGCTGAGCGCCCGGCGCCAGCTCAGCTCGCCCGACGCCTTCACGCAGCAGATCACGAACAGCAGCCACCCGGCCTCGGTGAGGATCGAGCTCTCGGCCACGGAGACGATCACGAGCGCGACGAGCACGAGCGCGGGCCACGTGTAGACGACGCTGCGCCGCCGGCCGGCGAGCAGCCACGATCGCGTGAAGGCGAATCCGACGAGCGCGAAGAAGATCACCACGCCCACCGCGCCGATCTGGAGCCACAGATCGACGACGGCGTTGAGCGCCGAGTCGTGCGGCCGGCCTGCGGTCGGCGTCAGCACCGAGTAGGGCACCACCGAGGCGTTCCAGATGCCCATCCACCCCCATCCTTCGAGCCAGTGCAGGGCCACGAAGTCGAGCACACGCTGCCAGAGTTCCAGCCGGAACTGCAGTTCGCCGGTTGCGTTGAAGAGGGCGATGATCGGCGCCCGGAACACCCAGGCGAGCACTGCGCCGACGGCGAGCGCGCCCAGCACGACGTACTGCGCGACCTGGCGACGGCCCGGGTTGAGACGACGGATGCCGTACAGCGCACCGGCGGCGGCGGCGAGCACGACGGCGACCATCGTGACGACGGGGGACTGCGTGAACACGATGGTGCCCGCGGCGAGGGCGAGCGACGGGATCGCGACCCGGCGGTGGATCGCCCTCGTGCGCCACTCGATCGCGAACGTCGCCGCTCCGATGGCGGCGAGTAGCCCGAGCTGGTTCCGATCGGCCACGAGGCCGGAGATCGGACCCCCGTAGGCGAGTTCACCGCCGATGTTGAGCGCCTCGAGCGGCGCGTCCAGGATGATGCCCGACAGCACCTCGAGGACGAGCGAGACGAGCAGCACGGCGCGGAGAACATCCCCGAAGCTCCGGATGATCTGGATGGTGTCGCGCGAGAGTCCGATGTAGACGCCGACGAAGGTCACCAGCAGCAGGTAGCCGAACGACGCGAGCGTCACGCGCTGGTAGGCGCTCCAGAGCACCGAGATCCCGACCCAGGCGAGGTAGGCGAGGAGAGTGATCGGCAGCGTGGCCCAGTTCCAGTCGATCTCGTCGCGCCGGGCGAGGAGCGACAGCAGCAGCAGCGCGCAGAGCAGCACGAGCGCGGCGAGGTAGCCGGCCCAGCCGGTGACCTGCTGCGCCGTGAACGCGATGAGCACGAGTCCTGCGCCGACTGTCGTGAGCGCCGCCGTCGTGCGCGGCTGGCGGAGCAACTCGAGACCGGCCGCGATCACGCGGACCCCGGGGTCATCGCCGCTCCCACCGGTGCGTCGCCGTGCGGATGCTCACGATCACCAGCAGGGCCCAGCCGATCTCGATGAGCAGGCGACTCTCGGCCAGGCTGTGCACGAGCAGTGCGACGAGGAGGGCGAACGGAAGCAGGGCCGACTCGCGTGGCCCGTCCATCGCGTACACCCACGCCCGCAGCAGGGTCGTGAGCACGAGGAGCCCGACCACGACGACGCCGAGGATGCCGAGTTGGAGGAAGACGTCGAGCCACGCGTTGTGCGCCTGGAGGTAGGTGACGCCCTTGATCACCGCGAGGTCGTCGAACGGCGCGACCCAGGGTGCCCAGTACGAGATCCATCCCCACCCGGCGACGGGGCGCTGCATCGCGAGGTCGGTGACGGCCGCCCAGATGTCGAGCCTGTTGGTGAGGTCGCTGCTGCGCCCGACGAGGGCGAGGAGCGGGGCGCGGAACACGATCGCGAGGGCCGCGACGGCGCCCGTGCCGACGATGAGTCCCACCGCCGTCGACACCCGTCGCGTGCCGGACCCTCGTCTCGCGAACCAGGCGACGAGCACGACGACGGCGACGGCCGCCGCGGCGACGAGCACGGTCGTCGACCGGGTGAGCCCGAGCACTCCGAGGGCGACGATCGTCCACGTGACGAAGCCGAGCATCGAGCCTCGGCCGGCGACGATCTTCGCGACACCGGCGATCAGGGCGAGCAGCGCGATCATCGCGAGGATGTTGGCGTTGCCGACGATGCCCTGGATCCGACCGCCTTCGAAGAGCACATCACGCGACCAGTAGAACGCGGCCGGGATCTTGTCGAGGTCGGAGTAGTCGACGAAGAAGGGCAGCACCGGGCCGCGGACGAACAGCGCGACGACGAGCTCGAAGAGCAGCGAGAGCCCGAGGGCCGCTCGCATGGCCCGGGCGAGGGCGTCGACGAGCTCGGCCCACGTGAAACAGGTCGCGAGGAAGACGGCGTACGTCGTCGCGACGAGCGTGAGCGCGACCCCCATGACGCTCTCGAGGCGATAGGCCGACCAGGCGATCGAGAGCGCCATGAGCCCGAGCGTCGCGAGTAGCAGGAGTGGAAGGCGCCGCACCTCGAGCCGGCTGCGCACCAGCTCGACGACCGAGAGCACGACGAAGACGAGCACGATCGCGCCCCAGCCCCACCACGTGAAGAGGTAGCGCCAGAAGTCGCCGGCCGCGAGCGTGAAGAACCCGAAGGTCGCCAGGAACAGGCGATACGGGCTCGCGGGCGTCATGCGCTCAGGCTACCGGGCGCGCCTTCCCGCGAGGTCAGACGAACGCCGCCTTGCCGGTGATCGCGCGCCCCACGATGAGCGCGTTCATCTCGCGCGTGCCCTCGTAGGAGTAGATCGCCTCGGCGTCGGCGAAATGCCGCATGACGTCGTAGTCGAGCACGATGCCGTTGCCGCCCATCGACTCGCGCGCCCAGGCGACCGTCTCGCGCATCCGGGACGCCGTGAACTCCTTCGCGAGCGCCGCGTGCTCGTCCTTCTGCGTGCCCTCGTCGAGCATCGCCGAGACGCGCGTGCACAGGGCGATCGAGGAGGTGATGTTGCCGAGCATCTTGGAGTAGTGCTCCTGGATGAGCTGGTGGCCGTCGATCGTCTTGCCGAACTGCACGCGCTCGGAGCCGTACTTCACAGCACCCTCGTAGGCACCGATCGAGTTGCCGACGGCGGCCCACGCCACCTCGGCACGGGTGAGCCGCAGCACAGCGGCGGTGTCGCGGAACGAGTTGCCGTTCTGCAGGCGGTTCGCCTCGGGCACGCGCACCTTGTCGAGCGTGATGTCGGCGTTCTGCACGATGCGCAGCGCCTGCTTGTTCTCGATCTTCGTGGCGGTCCACCCGGGGGTGTCGGTCGGAACGAGGAAGCCCTTCACCTGGCCGTCCTCGGCGCTCTTCGCCCAGACGATCGCGTGGGATGCGACGGTGCCGTTGCCGATCCAGCGCTTCGACCCGGAGATGACCCAGTCGTCGCCGTCGCGCTCGGCGACCGTGCGGAGACCCTGCGCCGAGTCGGACCCGGAGAGCGGCTCGGTGAGGGCGAAGCATCCCAGCCACTCGGCCGACGCGAACTTCGGAAGCCACTCGGCGCGCTGCTCGGGCGACCCGGCGACGCCGACGGCGCCCATGACCAGGCCGTTCTGCATGCCGACGAGCGTCGCGACCGACGCGTCGACGCGCGCGAGCTCGAGCGCGACCCAGCCGCGGAAGACGGCGGAGTTCTCGAACGGCTGCGTCTCCTTCCACGGCATCCCGAACAGTCCGAGGTCGGCGAGGCCCTTCACGACGCTCTGCGGGAGCCACTCGGCCTTCGCCCAGTGGTCGTTGACGATGGGCTTGACCTCGGTCTCGAGGTAGTGCCGCAGCTTCGCGAGCACCTCCTTCTCGCGGTCGGCGAGGCCGTTCTCGAATCCGTAGAAATCGCTGGCGAGCGTGGTGAAGGACATGGCGTGAGCCTACGGACGCGGCCCGCCCCCGTCGATGGGATTGGTACTTTGGTGCAACTACCGAGGGGATGTGCGGGCCTGATGTTCGTGGAGATCACCAATGAGGCCCGGGATTACTCCTGGGGCTCGACGACGCTGCTGCCCCACCTTTTCGGGCGCGTCCCGAGCGGCAGTCCCGAGGCCGAGGTGTGGTTCGGCACCCATCCGGGATCGCCGGCGCGACTCGCCGAAGGTGGCGGCGACCTGCGCGACGTCGCGGGGGAGCTGCCGTTCCTGCTCAAACTGCTCGCCGCCGGAGCGACCCTCTCGCTGCAGGCCCATCCGACGACCGCGCAGGCGGAGGCGGGCTTCGCGCGCGAGGACGCCGCCGGCATCCCGCGCGATGACCCGGCGCGCAACTACAAGGACCCGTACTCCAAGCCGGAGATGGTCTACGCGTTGACGGAGTTCCGGGCGCTCAGCGGGTTCCGCCCCGTGGCGGAGGTGCGCACCGATCTCGACACCGCCGCGCCGGGTCTCCTGCCCGACCTGGTCGACGACGCCGACCTCCGCGCCGTCGTCGAACGCCTCCTGTCGACCGACGTCGCCGACGACGTGGACGCGATCGTCGCCGCCTCCGCCGACGGTGCAGGTGAGTCGTGGGCGACCGTGCGCGATCTCGCCGCGCAGTGCCCGGGCGACCCCGGCATCGCGATCTCGCTCCTGCTGCACACCGTCGTGCTGCGTCCCGGCGAGGCGCTCTACCTCCCCGCCGGGAACATCCACGCGTACCAGCGCGGTCTCGCGATCGAACTTATGGGGCCGTCCGACAACGTGCTGCGCGGCGGACTCACGCCGAAGCACATCGACGTGCCCGAGCTGCTCGGCGTGCTCGACTTCCGCGCGCTGCCCGAGCCGCGCATCCAGCCGGTCGTCGACGGCGGTGTGAGCGACTTCGCGCCCGCGGGGGCGGGGTTCCGTCTGCGGGTGCTCGAACCGGGAGCCGCGCTCGATGTGCAGGCGCCCGCGCTGGTGCTCGTGCTCGACGGCGACGCGACGGTGGGGGATGCCGTCTTCGGCACCGCGCGGGCGGGCGCAGTCGTCGAGGGCGTCGAGACGGTGCGTGCGGCGGGCCGAGTCGTCGTCGCAACTTCGGCGGTCGAGTAGCCGCGAAACGGCGCGTCGAGACCCTCGCGCCCGGTCTCGACACGCTGGTCTCGAGACGCGTCCGCCGTCGGCGGGCGCTCCTCAACCCCGCTACTCGATCACCGAGTGGGGGTCAGCCCGCCATGACCTCGTCGAGGCGGCAGGAGAACGTGCGCCGGTAGCTCGTCGGGGTCGTCTGCAGCACTTTGAGGAAGTGGTGCCGCATGACGGCCGCGGTGCCGAACCCGGCGAGCTGCGCGATCTGCTCGAGGCCGGAGTCGGTCTGCTCGAGCAACTGCTGCGCCCGCAGGATGCGCTGACGATTGAGCCACGCGGCCGGTGTCGTGCCGAGGTCGGCGCGGAAGCGGCGCGCGAAGGTGCGCGACGACATGAGCGCCCGGCGGGCGAGCTGGTCGACCGTGAGGTCCTGATCGAGGTGCTGCAGCATCCAGTCGGTGACCTCGGCGAACGAGTCTGCGCGCCGTTCGGGGATGGGTGTTGGGATGTACTGCGCCTGCCCGCCGTCGCGCTGCGGGGGCACGACCATGCGGCGGGCGATGACGTTGGCGGCCGCGGCGCCGTGCTCGACGCGCACGATGTGGAGTGCGGCGTCGATGCCGGAGGCGGTGCCGGCGCTCGTCACGATCTTGTCGTCCTGCACGAAGAGCACGTCGGGGTCGACCTCGATGCCGGGGAAGCGGCGGGCGAGCCGGTCGGTGTGCATCCAGTGGGTGGTCGCGCGGCGACCCTCGAGGATGCCCGCCTGCGCGAGCGCGAACGCCCCGCTGCAGACGCTCAGCACCCAGGCGCCGCGGGCGGCGGCATCCCGGATGACGGAGAGGTACCGCTCGTCGACGACCTCGGTGCCGATCATGTGCGCGGGGACGGCGATGAGGTCGGCGTCGGCGGCGACGGAGAGGTCGTTCGCGACGTGGATCGGGAAGCCGAGGCTCATCGGCACCGGTCCGGGATCGGCGGTCGCGATGTGGAACTCGAACCCGGGGCCGCCGGTCGCGGTGCGGTCGATGCCGAACACCTCGCAGACGACGCCGAACTCGAACGGCGCGGTACCGGGGAGCACGAGGCAGACGATCTTGCGCAGCACGATTCCTCCTGGCAGCTTTTCGACGAACTACGGCGATCATGCCACTCGTGGCGGGAACACGCAATTCGTAGCGTTACTGCCATGATGATGCTGCTGATCCTCCTGGTGTCCCTCGCCGTCGTCGCGACCGCGGCGACGATCCGCACCGTCGCCCTCGACGGCTATCGGCGCGCCCCGCGCTGCCCGGCCTCTACCCTGGAGGCGTGACCTGGCTCGTGACCGGCGGCGCCGGCTACATCGGCGCCCACGTCGTCCGCGAGTTCCTCTCGGCCGACCTCCGGGTGGTCGTCCTCGATGACCTCTCCACCGGACAGCTCGGGTTCATTCCGGGCTCGGTGGCGTTCACACGCGGGACGATCCTCGACGGCGCGCTCCTCGAGCGCGTCTTCGACGAGCACGACGTGACGGGTGTGGTTCACGTCGCGGGATTCAAGTACGCCGGGGTCTCGGTGCAGCGGCCGCTCTTCACCTACGAGCAGAACGTCGACGGCACGACCGTGCTGCTGGCCGCGATGCAAGACAGAGGGGTCGACAGGATCGTCTTCTCCTCGAGCGCCGCCGTCTACGGCGCCCCGGATGTCGACCTCGTCACCGAAGACACCCCGCGCGCTCCCACGTCGCCGTACGGCGAGTCGAAGCTCATCGGCGAGTGGCTGTTGCGCGACCAGGAGGTCGCCGCGGGGCTGCGGCACACGTCGCTGCGCTACTTCAACGTCGTCGGGTCCGGCGACCCGTCGATCCGTGACACGAGTCCGCACAACCTCTTCCCCCTGGTCTTCGACGCCCTCGCCGAGGGGCGCGTCCCGCGTATCAACGGCGACGACTACCCGACCCCCGACGGCACCGCGGTGCGCGACTACGTGCACGTGACCGACATCGCCCGCGCCCACGTCTCGGCGGCGAGGCGAATGGATGCCGGCGAGCCCCTCGAGGCGGCCTACAACTTGGGCAGCGGGTCGGGGTCATCGGTCGCCGAGATCATGGCCGCCGTCGCGCGCGTCACCGGCATCCCGTTCGCGCCGGAGGTCGGCCCGCGTCGAGCGGGCGACCCTCCCCGCATCGTTGCGAACGGAGACCTCGCCGCACGCGACCTCGACTGGCAGATGCGGCACACCCTCGACGAGATGGTCGCGAGTGCGTGGGCCGCACGCCAGGCGGCGCCAACCCCCTAGGCCGGTTTCGACCCCCGAGGCCACCCGGCGAGTCGCGACCGAGGGAAAACTCTCCGGCGACCTATCATTCCGCGACTTGACTTGAGGGGAATGACACCGGTGTAATTAGGCAAGCGCCCGGCGGGGAGGCGCGGTGCCAGCGAAGGGGACAGGGAACATGACGCGGAACGAGCCGGCTCGTCAGAGTCTGCAGGAGCCGGGCCGTCAGGCGTCCCCGGCCGGCTACACGCCGAACGTGCCGAGCGACTGGTTCGTCGACCCGGTGCGTCTCGGCATCCCGGGACTGCGTCCGCAGCAGGTCGATGACGAGAACCCGCTGTCCTGGCAGACCGACGCGCTGTGCGCGCAGACCGATCCCGAAGCGTTCTTCCCCGAGAAGGGCGGCTCGACACGCGACGCGAAGCGCATCTGCACGACGTGCGAGGTCAAGGCCGAGTGCCTCGAGTACGCGCTGCAGAACGACGAGCGCTTCGGCATCTGGGGCGGGCTCTCCGAGCGGGAGCGTCGACGGCTCCGCAGGGCGCGCTCGGCGTAGGTCTCGACACGCGCGCGCTTCGCTCAGAAGCGAGGCGCTTTCGCGCCTCGCTGCGGTGCCAGCGCCGACGCCCGTCTGGGGCGTCGGGTCACATTGAGCCGACAAGGGTGTCGCCTCCGCTGATCGGACGCAACCGCGCTTAGCCTCGAACACGATGCCCGGGGTGACCGCGATCCTCGTCGCCCGTGAGGGCGGCACGGAACTCGAGCGCGCCCTCGAACGCCAGCTACGTCCGCCCGACGCGGTCGTCGTCGTGGCGGCGGGTACGTCGCTCGCCCGAGCCGTCGGTGGTCTTCCCGTGACCGGCTCCGACGACTGGCTCTGGCTGCTCCCGGGCGACGCCGAGCCCGAGCCCGACGCCCTGGCGCGACTTCTCGCGGCGGTCGAGATCGCGCCGTCCGTCGTCATCGCGGGACCGAAGCTCGTCGACCCCGACGACCGCAGCTCGCTCCGCTCGTTCGGCGAGAGTGTCACCCGGTACGGCACGACCGTCCCGTTGGCCGACGACGAGCTCGACCAGTCGCAGCACGACGTCGAGAACGACGTGCTGGGTGTCGTGCTCCCCGGCATGCTCGTGCGCCGCGCGATGTGGGATCTGCTCGGCGGGCCCGACCGCGGTCTTCCGACGATGGATGCCGGACTCGACCTCTCGATCCGGGCCCGGCTCGCGGGTGGCCGGGTCGTTCGCGTCCCGGGCGCGCGCGTCGCCGTCGAGGAGGGGGTGCAGGACTTCCTGCGCCGCAAGCCGCTCGGGGCGACGGCGCGGGAGCGCGCGCGACGCGCTGCCCAGCTGCACCGACGCATGGTCTACGCGCCCCCCGCCGCGGCGGCGCTGCACTGGCTCTCCCTCCTCCCGCTCGCGGTGGTGCGCGCCGTCGCCCTGCTGCTCGGCAAACGTCCGGGCGCGATCCCGGGCGAGATCGCGGCGACTTTCGTCGCGATCTTCGACGGCTCGGTGCCCGCCGCGAGGGCATCCGTGCGTCGCACGCGCCGCGTCGGCTGGCAGGCCCTCCAGCCGCTGCGGATTCCGCCCGACGTCGTGCGCGAGCGGAGGGCGACCGCGCGCGACCGTGCCTACGCGGATTCGGGGCTGACCGACCTCGCGCGCGCCCACTTCCTCCCCGGCGGTCTCACGGTCACGGTCCTCGCCGCCGTCCTCGGCGTCGTGCTCGCGATCCCGCTGCTCGGCGCGAGGGCTCTCGCGGGCGGGGCGACGCTGCCGTTGTCGTCGGAGCTCGGCGCCCTCTGGTCCGGCCTCGGCTGGACGGTCCGCGACGGTCTCGACCTCGCCGGACCCGCCGACCCGTTCCACGCCGTGCTCGCGCTGCTCGGCACCCTGACCCCGTGGAACCCGTCGACCTCGCTCGTGCTGCTCTGGATCGCCGCACCGCCGCTCGCCGCCCTCGCGGCCTGGTGGTGCGCCACGCGTCTGAGCTCCCGGGCCTGGCCTCCCGTGCTCGCAGCCGCGCTCTGGGTGCTCGCACCGCCGTTCCTCGCCGCGCTCGTCGAAGGACGCCCCACCGCCGTGCTCGTCCACGTGCTGCTGCCCTGGCTCGTGCTCGCGCTCCTCGACGCGCCCCGCTCCTGGAGTGCCGCGGGTGCCGCGTCGCTGCTGACCGCTGCGGTCGTCGCGAGCGCTCCCGTGCTCACGCCCGTGCTCCTCGCGGCGATCGTGGTGTGGGCGTTCGCGCACCCTCGATCGCTCGTGCGGCTGCTCGCCGTCCCGCTCCCGGCGCTCGTCCTCGCAGCGCCCCTCATCGCGGCGCAATTCGCCCGCGGCACCCCGCTCGGACTGCTCGCCGACCCCGGCGTTCCCGTGCCGTCGACCCCGCCGAACGGATGGCAGCTGCTGCTCGGATCCCCGTCGGCGGGCGGTTGGGCGTCCCTCATCGAGTCGCTCGGGCTGCCCGGCGTCATCGCCACGCCGGCATCCATCGCGCTCCTCGCCCCCCTCGCCGCCGTCGTCCTGATCTCGCTCTTCCTCCCCGGGGCTCGTCGCGCCGTGCCCGCGACGATCGTCGCGCTCGGTGGCCTGGCCACCGCCGTCGCAGCCGCGCACCTGGCCCCCGCCGCCGCGGGATCGCTCAGCGTCGGGATCTGGCCGGGCACGGGGCTGAGCCTCTACTGGGCGGGCCTCATCGGTGCCGTCGTCGTGGCCCTCGGCGCGCTGCGACGGGTCGCGGTCGTCGTCGGGGTCGCCGTGCTGCTCTCCGCCGCGGTCGCCGTGGCACCGTCGCTCGTGACACTCGTGACCGGGGCCGGACACGTGGTGCCGGGGGACGGGCGCGTACTGCCTGCCATCATCGCCGCGGAGTCGCTCGAGGATCCCGGGCTCGGCACGCTCGTGCTGCGCCCGCAGCCCGACGGGTCGCTCGCCGTCGCGGTCGAGCGGGGAGCCGGGACGACGCTCGATCGCACGTCGACATTCGCCGCCACGCGTCCCGAGCCGAGCGCCACGCAGCTCGAGGTCGCGGAGCTGGCCGGCAATCTCGCGTCGCGCGGCGGCTTCGATCCGGCGCCCGTCCTCGACGCTCTCGGTCTCGAATTCGTGGTGCTCGCACCCGCGGCAGACCCCTCCGCGTTCGACATCCGCGAGCGTGCCGCGGAGGCGCTCGACGCCCAACCCGCGCTCGTGACCGTCGGCGACACCGCCCGCGGCTCGCTGTGGCGCTACGCGGGACACGAGGCAGTGCTCGTCGACGCCCCCCCGGGCGCGCTCGGCACCCTCGCGCTCACCGGACAGGCCGTGGTGTTCGCTTTCGCCGTGCTGCTCGCCCTGCCGACCGGTCGACGACGTCGGATCGTCGCGGGTCCGACGGAAGCCGACGCCGACGACCGGCTGCAACCGGACGACTTCGAGGACGACGTCTTCGACGAGGAGCATCGTGGCTGAGCGACGGGGACTCGTGATCGGTGCGCGCATCGCGAGCGGCACGGTCGCGGCGGGCGTCGCCGCGGTCGTCATCGCGGCGGTCGCCTTCCTGCCGCTGCCCACCAGCTCCCTCGCGCCTCGCACGGTGAGCGTCGACCCGGCCCCCGCCGATCAGGTACGCGTCTGCCCCGGATCGGCGCTGCGACTCGGCGACGCGACGGGCGGCAACGCGGATACGACGTTCGCGATCGAGGTACCGACGATCGCGGGCGCCGCGTCCGACGGCAGCCTCGAGCGGACGCGCCTGCTCTCCGCCGATGAGGGTGCGTCGTCCGCGTCGGCACCCGAGCTGCTCCGCGTGCCCCCGAGTGACGGAACCCTCCTCGCGGGCGCCCAGGTGCAGTCGGTCGACGTCGACGGATTCCGCGGACTCTCGGCCGCGTCCTGCGGAGAGCCGACGGGGTCGGCCTGGCTCGTCGGCGGTGCGACCACGGTGGGACGCACGACGCTGCTCGTGCTCGCGAACCCCACGGAGGTGCCGTCGCGCGTGAGCCTCGAGATCTTCGGAGAGGACGGCGTCGTCTCCGCCCCCGGGATGTCGGGCATCGACGTGCCCGCCGGCGCGCAACGCGTGCTCTCTCTCGCGGGCTTCGCACCCGGCCTCGAGTCGCCCGTCGTGCATGTCAGCGCGCGGGGCGGCCGGATCGTCGCGTCGCTCCAGCAGTCGATCGTGCGCGGACTCGACTCGACCGGCCTCGAACTGATCGGCGCGGGGGCCGACCCGGCGGCGTCGCTCGTCGTCCCCGGCGTGCGCATCCTCGACGCCGTCGGCACGGGTCGCGCGAGCGGCCTCGCCGATTGGCAAGATGTCGTCCCCGTCGTGCGTATCGGCATGCCGGACGGCGACCGCAGCGAGGTCGAGGTGAGGGTGGTGCCCGAAGGTGGCGGGATCGGCACGTCCTTCGTCGTCGACCTCGAGGGCGGCGAGGTCGTCGACATCCCTCTCGACGCCGGCGGTGAGGAGGGCGACGGGTCGGAACCCGCTCCCGACGACCCCGACCACGCCCACGGACTCCAGGACGGCATCTACACGGTCTTCGTCGATGCCGAGGTGCCGGTCGTCGCGGCCGTGCGCGTCTCGACCGCCGTCGATACGGGGGAGTCGGAGGATCCGGCCTCGGTGCTGAGCGGTCCGCCGAGCGACGTCGCGTGGTTCGCTGCCGCACCACCGCTCGACGGCGGTTCGCTCGTCGTCGTGCCCGACGGGCCGTCGCCGCGCATCTCGATCGTCAACCCGACCGCCGACGGCATCGAGACCGAGCTCGCACCGGTCGGCGGGGGTGACCCGATCCCGGTCGTCATCCCGGCGGGCGCGGCGGCGACGTTCGACGTCGCGCCCGGTGCCTACCTCCTCGCCGGATCGGAGTCGCTCTCGGTCGCCGTGAGCTTCGCCGCTCCCGCCGCTCTGGCATCCTTCGTGGTCTCCCCGGCCCGACCGGTCGCCGGACTCGTCGTCGTCCACACCGACTGAGGTGGGCGGAGCGCCGCTCAGAAGTGCCGGTAGCGCTCCGGGGCGATGTCCCACGGGTCTTTGCCGAGCAACTCGGCGACGGCACGGAAGACGCAGCTCTCGATGAGCGACCGCCGGTGCCAGTCGTCGTCCTTGTGCAGGTGTGCGAGGCGCTCGATCGGCACGCGGTAGAGCACGACGATCCGCCGCGCGACGTCGACACGCCACCGATCGACGCCGTGCGGAGCCGCCTCCCCGGGCGGCACCGCACCGACCTCGAACCGCACCGCCGACATCTCGTCGGGCCACAGGTCGCGCAGGTACTCGACCGCGGAGGCGATGCTCGCGTCGAAGAAGTCGATGCGGGTGCGGAGGCGGCGAAGGTGCGGTCCGGTGACCGACGAGCGCAGCCCGCGGCCGTGGCGGTCGCGCGAGAGCGCCCGGGTGCCCGCGGAGCCTGCCTCGGACGAGAAGCCCTGCCGCCCGATCCTCGCCATGCGCCCCAGTCTAGGCAGCGCCCCGGCGTGCCGGACCGAACCCGCGACATCGCGGGATTACCCTGACCGGGATGGGCGAGAGGATGCTACGGCGACCCTGCAGCAAGGTGGCCTGCGGTGACGATGCCGTGGCCACGCTCACCTATGACTACTCGGATGCGATGGCCGTTCTCGGCCCGCTGAGCTACCGCTCCGAACCGCACAGCTACGACCTCTGCGGACGTCACTCCGAGCGCCTCTCGGTGCCGCAGGGGTGGCAGGTCGTGCGGCACTCGCTCGTCGAGGAGCTCGGCGCGTAATCCACGCCCTCGGCTGCGACAATGGATGTCATGTCCGCTCCCGTCACCACCGCCCTCCCCTTCAAGGTCGCCGATCTGCGACTCGCGGAGGCGGGACGTCACCAGATCCGCCTCGCCGAGCACGAGATGCCCGGCCTCATGGCTCTCCGCGAGGAGTTCGGCCCGACGCAGCCGCTCAAGGGCGCGCGCATCGCCGGTTCGCTGCACATGACGGTGCAGACCGCGGTGCTCATCGAGACGCTCGTCGCGCTCGGCGCGCAGGTGCGCTGGGTGTCGTGCAACATCTTCTCCACGCAGGATGACGCCGCGGCCGCCGTCGCGGTCGGCCCGACCGGCACCGTCGAGGCACCCGCCGGCATCCCCGTGTTCGCCTGGAAGGGCGAGACTCTGGAGGAGTACTGGTGGGCCACCGAGCAGCTCTTCGACTGGTCGAGCGAGGGCTTCGACGGGCCGAACATGATCCTCGACGACGGCGGCGACGCCACCCTGCTCGTCCACAAGGGGCGCGAGTTCGAGCTCGCCGGCGCCGTGCCCGACGCCGCGCCGGGCGACAGCCACGAGTGGACCGTCATCCTCGACACCTTGCGCCGCTCGCTCGCCGCGAGCCCCGACCGCTGGCAGAAGATCGGCGCCGGCATTCTCGGGGTCACCGAGGAGACCACGACGGGCGTGCACCGGCTCTACGAGCTGCACGCCGCCGGCGGGCTGCTCTTCCCCGCGATCAACGTCAACGACTCGGTCACGAAGTCGAAGTTCGACAACAAGTACGGCATCCGCCACTCACTCCCCGACGGCATCAACCGGGCGACCGATGTGCTCATCGGCGGCAAGGTCGCGTTCGTCGCGGGCTACGGGGATGTCGGCAAGGGCTCCGCGGAAGCGCTGCGGGGCCAGGGTGCCCGCGTGGTCGTGAGCGAGATCGACCCGATCAACGCGCTCCAGGCGGCGATGGACGGCTACCAGGTCACGACGCTCGAGAAGGCCGTCGAGTACGCCGACATCTTCGTCACGACGACCGGCAACAAAGACGTCATCACCGTCGAGCACCTGCAGCAGATGAAGCACCAGGCGATCGTCGCGAACGTCGGCCACTTCGACAACGAGATCGACATGGCCGGGCTCGAGGCCCTGGCCGGCGCCGAGAAGGTCGAGATCAAGCCGCAGGTGCACGAGTGGCGCCTGCCCAACGGCCGCAGCATCCTCGTGCTCTCCGAGGGGCGACTCATGAACCTGGGCAATGCGACCGGCCACCCGTCGTTCGTGATGAGCAACTCGTTCTCGAACCAGGTGCTCGCACAGATCGAGCTCTTCACGAAGCGTGAGGAGTACCCGATCGGCGTCTACGTGCTGCCGAAGGTGCTCGACGAGAAGGTCGCGCGCCTGCATCTCGACGCGCTCGGGGTGGAACTCACGCGTCTCACGCCCGACCAGGCGGCGTACCTCGGCATCCCGGTCGAGGGCCCGTACAAGGTCGATCACTACCGCTACTAGGAGCTCCGCTTAGCTCGGTTCCGAGCATCCGTCAACGCCCTCCCCCCTCTCGGGGGGTGCGGCTTAGCGTCGAATGGGACACTCCGTGTCCTGTTTCGATGAGGAGGCTGGAATGAGAACCACAGCACTGCGCACCGCCGGAGTGGCGGGCATCGCGATCACCGGACTCGTGTTGGCGGGATGCGCCGGCGACGGATCGACGGGCGACGGCGACTTCGCCGGCACCACGCTCGAGGTCTCGGCCACGTGGTCGGGCGCCGAGCAGGAGAACTTCGAGGCGGTGCTCGACGTCTTCGAAGAACAGACGGGAGCGACCGTCAACTACACGAGCTTCGGCGACAACGGCGCGACGACGCTCAACACGCAGGTCGAGGGCGGCAACCCGCCGGACGTGGCGGTCGTCGGACAGCCGGCCCTCATGCAGCAGCTCGCGACCGACGGGGCACTCGCGCCGCTCAGCGACGTCGCTGCCGGAAACGTCGCCGACAACTACGCGCAGACCTGGGTCGACCTCGGCACGGTCGACGGGGAGCTCTACGGCGTCTGGTTCAAGGCCGCCAACAAGTCGACCATGTGGTACAACGCCGACATCTACGACGAGGCCGGCGCTTCCGAGCCCGAGGACTGGGAAGGCTTCCTCGAGCAGCTGCAGCTCGTGTCCGACGCCGGCTACTACGGCATCTCGATCGGCGCCGACGTCGGCTGGCCGCTCACCGACTGGTTCGAGAACGTCTACCTCCGCACCGCGGGCGGCGAGATGTACGACCAGCTGACGAACCACGAGATTCCGTGGACCGACCCCTCGGTGACCGAGGCCCTCGAGGTGCTCGCCACCCTGTGGGGTACGCCTCTCGTGCAGCCGGGCGCCGACCAGCGCAGCTTCCCGGCCACCATCCCGGCCGTGTTCGGGGCGAACCCCGAAGCCGGCACCGTCTACGAAGGCGACTTCGTGGCGGGCAACATCGCCGACGACGGCAACTCGGTGGTGGGTGAGAACGCACTGTTCTACAACTTCCCGTCGATCAACGGCTCCGAGCCGGCAGTCGTGGGCGGTGGTGACGTCGCCGTCGCCTTCAACGACGACGAGGCGACGATGGCCCTCATGGCCTTCCTCGCGACGCCGGAGGCGGCCGAGGCGTGGGTGCCGAACGGCGGCCTGACCTCGCCGAACCAGAACGTCGACACGTCGCTCTACCCGGACGACACCGCCCGGCAGATCGCCGAGGCGCTCGTGGGTGCCGAGACGTTCCGATTCGACATGTCCGACCTGACGCCGAGCGCCTTCGGTGGCACGCCCGGCCAGGGCTTCTGGCAGATCATGATCGAGTTCCTGCAGAACCCGTCGGACATCGAGGGCACGCAGCAGAAGCTCGAAGACGCCGCCACGGCCGCGTACGCGGGCTGATCTCCGCCATGTCGAGCAGCTCGCCCCAGGTGGCGGCGCCGGCGCGCAAAGGTGAGGAGGGTCGGGTTCCCCCGGCCCTCCCGCCTGCGCGGCGCGCCTCCGCCAGTTCGGGATGGCGGCGCGTCGCGATCGCGGCGGGCTTCCTCGCCCCCGCGCTCGTCTTCCTCGGCGCCTTCGTCGTCTACCCGATCGTCTACACGGTCATCCGGTCGCTCTTCGACCGCTCGGGCGACGGGTTCGTCGGGCTCGAGAACTATGCGCGGATGTTCACGAACGACTCGACGTTCACGGCGATCCGCAACAACGTCATCTGGGTCATCGTCGCGCCGGCCGTCTGCACGATCCTCGGGCTCATCTTCGCCGTGCTCGCCGACAAGGTCAGGTGGGGCACGGCGTTCAAGCTCATCGTCTTCATGCCGATGGCGATCTCGATGCTCGCCGCCGGCGTCATCTTCCGCTCACTCTTCCAGGAGAACCCCGAGCTCGGGGCGGTCAACGCCGGCATCGTCGCCGTGCAGAACGCGATCGGCGGAGGAGCGGCCAACTACGAGGGCGCCCGTCCCCGGCCCGACGGTCCGCTCGTCGAGGAGCAGGGCTCGCTCGCGGGAGCGGAGCCCATCTCGCTCGGCGAAACCCAGGACTTCCCGCTCGTCGGGGTGCGTGCCGACGACGTGCCGGCGGAGGCCACGCAGGCGGAGGAGGCCGACGCCGGCGGTGACGCGATCGCGGGCACGGTCTTCCTCGACAACATCCGCGGCGGGGGAGGAACTCCGGGCGAGATCGAGGACGGGAAGTTCGGACTTCCGGGTATGACGGTGCACGCGGTCGACGAGTCCGGCAACGTCGCCGCGAGCGCCACGACCGGGCCGGACGGTACCTACGTCATCGAGGGGCTCGCCGACGGCGAGTACGTCGTCGCGCTCCCGGCCACGAACTTCGTGGCAGGCGGGCAGGGTGTCTCCTGGCTGTCGTCGGCGTTCATCACGTCGGTCATCATCCTCAGCTACGTGTGGATCTGGGCCGGCTTCGCGATGATCATGATCGCGTCGGGCCTCTCCGCCGTCGACCGGTCGTTGCAGGAAGCCGCGCGCACCGACGGAGCGAACGAGTGGAAGGTGTTCACCAAGATCACCGCGCCGCTCCTGGCGCCCGTGCTCGTCGTGGTGCTCGTCACGCTCATCATCAACGTGCTGAAGATCTTCGACTTGGTCTACGTCATACCCCCGGGCGCCTCGAAACCCGCGGCGAACGTCATCGCCGTCGAGATGTGGACGGTCTCGTTCGGCGGCGGCAGCGACCAGGGACTCGGAAGCGCGCTCGCGATCCTGCTGCTCGTGCTCGTGCTGCCCGCGATGATCATCAACGTGCGGCGCATGCGGCAGGAGAGGCAGTCATGACCGCGGCCGACATGAGGGCGGGGCAGCGTCCCCGCACCGTCGGGCAGAAGATCGTCGCCTTCCTCGGCAAGAGCGTCGTGCAGGTCGTGCTCGTCATCATCGCGCTGTTCTGGCTCGTGCCGTCGATCGGACTCTTCCTCTCGTCGCTGCGGTCGGCGAGCGACTCGGGCACGTCGGGGTGGTGGACCGTCTTCACGGCGCCCGCGCAACTCACGCTCGACAACTACGCGAACCTGCTGACGAATCCGACGATCCTCGGATCGATCGGCAACACGATCCTCATCACGGTGCCGACGACGCTGCTCGTCGTCGCCATCGGGTCGCTCGCGGGTCACGCGCTCGCCTGGGTGCAGTTCCCGGGACGCGACTGGCTGTTCATCGCGATCGTCGTGTTGCTCGCCGTGCCGCTGCAGGTGGCCCTCATCCCGCTCGCCCAGCTGTTCGGGGCTCTCGGGATCTTCGGGTCGGTGATCGGGGTCATCCTGTACCACGTCGCCTTCGGGCTGCCCTTCGCGATCTTCCTGATGAGGAACTTCTTCTCCCAGGTGCCCGCGGAGCTGCTCGAGGCGGCGCGACTCGACGGCGCGAGCGAGTTCCGCATCTTCCGTCAGGTCGTGCTGCCGCTCGGGCTTCCGGCGATCGCGTCGCTCGCGATCTTCCAGTTCCTGTGGACGTGGAACGACCTGCTCATCGCGCTCATCTTCACGAACTCGCAGTCGCAGCCCCTCACGGTCGCGATCCAGAGTCAGCTGCGGCAGTTCGGGGCGAACATCGACGTGCTCTCGGCGGGAGCGTTCCTGTCGATGATCGTGCCGCTCATCGTGTTCTTCGCCTTCCAGCGGTACTTCGTGCAGGCGCTCCTGGCGGGGTCGAACCGGTAGAGATTTGTCGGGTTAGTTGCACATTGCCGCGTACTCCGCGAGCAATGTGCAACTAACCCGACGTCCTGCTCGGGAACTCGTGGGGGGTGCCGCGCAAGGCCGGGGCGAGACGGGTCAGCCGCTCGCGCTCGAGCCGCAGGGCCTCCGCCTCCCGCTCGCGCCGCACGACGGTGATGCCCGCGAGGAACAACTCCGACTCCACCGGCGGCACGGGCGCGACGAACACCGACGCCTCCGTGGCGAGCTCCGCGGCGAGACGGGCGCGCCGCGCGGGGTCGTACTGCGACGCCTGCGCGAGGAACTGCGTGATCCGCCGCGAGAGCTGCGTCGGCATCCTGGCCACGTCGACGATGCGGGCCCACCCGGCGAGCTGCGGCGGGATGC
>NZ_JBMRCP010000116.1:0-3209 GCF_057350545.1 Pseudolysinimonas sp.
CAGCGTCTCCTCGAAGTCCTCCTCGGTCTCGCCCGGGAAGCCCACGATGATGTCGGTGGTGATGGCCGCGTCCGGCATGGCCGCGCGGACCTTCTCGATGATCCCGAGGTACTTCTGCTGCCGGTACGAGCGGCGCATGTCGCGCAGCACCTTGTCCGAGCCGGACTGCAGCGGCATGTGCAGCTGCGGCATCACGTTGGGGGTCTCGGCCATCGCCTCGATGACGTCGTCGGTGAACTCCGCCGGGTGCGGGGAGGTGAAGCGGACCCGCTCCAGCCCCTCGATCTCACCGCACGCGCGCAGCAGCTTGGAGAAGGCCTGCCGGTCGCCGAACTCCACGCCGTAGGCGTTGACGTTCTGGCCCAGCAGGGTCACCTCGGTGACGCCCTCGGCCACCAGCGCCCGGATCTCGGCGAGGATGTCGCCGGGCCGGCGGTCCTTCTCCTTGCCGCGCAGGCTCGGGACGATGCAGAACGTGCAGGTGTTGTTGCACCCGACCGAGATCGAGACCCAGCCGGAGTGCGTCGAGTCGCGGCGCGTGGGAAGCGTCGACGGGAAGACCTCGAGCGACTCGAGGATCTCGACCTGCGCCGTCTCGTTGTGCCGGGCGCGCTCGAGGAGCGTCGGCAGCGAGCCCATGTTGTGCGTGCCGAACACGACGTCGACCCACGGAGCCTTGTCGAGGATGACCGACTTGTCCTTCTGCGCGAGGCAGCCGCCGACGGCGATCTGCATCCCGTCGTGGTCGCGCTTCGCACTCGCGAGGTGCCCGAGGGTGCCGTAGAGCTTGTTGTCGGCGTTCTCGCGCACGGCGCAGGTGTTGATGACGACGACATCCGCCTGCCCGCCCTCGGAACGGACGTAGCCGGCGGCCTCGAGCGACCCGGACAGCCGCTCGGAGTCGTGCACGTTCATCTGGCAGCCGAACGTGCGCACCTCGTAGGTGCGGGGACGGGTCGCGGTGCCGGGCGCGTCGCCGTCGAGAAGAGTCATGCGGGAAGTCTACGGAAGCCCGGACACGGATCGCCGCGGGGCGCGTGCGCGCCCCGCGGCGGATGTGCGCGGTGCCGGCGGGTCAGGCCGGGGTGAGGGTCACCGTGAAGGTGCCGCCCGAGTAGGTGCCGTTCATCGGGATCGAGGTGCCGCCGTCGTAGGTTCCGGTGAAGTCGTATTGGCTGTCGCTGCCGACGACGCGGATGGTGAGCGTCGAGCCGGCGAGCGTCCAGGTGTCGGTCGCGTCGTCGAAGCCGTCGCCGTTGAAGGTGAGTCCGACGGTGCCGTCGGCCTGGAACTCGAACGCCCAGGTGTCGCCGTCGGAGTCGGTGCCGCCCCACGTGGTGCCCGTGAGGTCGGTGGAGGTGGTGCCTCCGCCTCCGTCGGTACCGGCGCCGCCGTTCGTGCCGCCGGTTCCGGGGAGCGGCGGGGCGAAGCACGCGGTGAGGGTCGCGATGAGCAGCAGCGCGACGGCGGCCACGGAGAGGCGTCGAGGAGTCATGGCGGCGACCCTAGCGCGCCGGGCTCCGGGCCGCACGAGCTCGCCACAGACCCACCCGATGCGGCGGGTGCGGGACGACGAAGGGCCGGCGGTTCCCCGCCGGCCCGGTGGTTCGGTTCTCGGATTACTGCGTGAGCGTCAGCGTGAACGGACGTCCCGCGTAGTCGCCGGTGAGCGGGATCGAGGTGCCCCCGTCGTACGTGCCCGTGAACGCGATGTCGCCGTTCTCGAAGCCCGTGACGTTCATCGTGAGCGCGGTGCCGCTGAGGGACCACGTGTCGCTCGGCGAGTCGGAGTAGTCGCCGTTGAAGGAGATGCCGAGCGTGTTGTCGCCCTGGAACTCGATCTCCCAGGTGTCCCCGTCGGAGTCGGTGCCGTTGAACGTGCCGGCGAGGGTGACGTTCTCGGTCCCGCCGGTTCCGGTGCCGCCGTTGCCGCCGGTGTTGCCGCCGTTGATGCCGGGGAGCGCGGGGAAGCAGCCCGTGAGGAGAGCGGCGAGAAGGAGGGTGACGGACCCGATGCTGAGAGTGCGACGAATAGTCATGGCTGTCACCCTATCGGGGTACACGGCCTAGCGAAAAGCCACTCCCCGCCGGCTCGCCGCAGGGATAGCCTGATCCACTGCCGCGCGGATCGTGCTGCCGCCGTAGCCCCGTCGCGCGAGGTACGCGGTGAGCCGACGGACCGCCGTCTCGCGGTCGAGTCCGCGCAGCTGACCGGCCCGCTTGACGGCGAGTTCGCGCGCTCGGGAGAGCTCGTCGGAGGTGTCGATGAGCTCGAGCGCGTACTCGATCGCGGCGGGCGAGAGCAGCCGTCGGGTGAGCTCCGCGGCGATCGCCGACCGCCCCAGACCCTTGCGCTCCTGGAGGGTGCCGACGAGGTTCTGCGCGAGGGCGATGTCGTCGACGTAGCCGTCGCGCTCGAGACGGGCGAGTTCGTCGGCGATCTCCTGCGCGTCGAAGTCGCGGTCGCGGAGGTGCCGCTCGAGTTCGCGGAAGGACATCCCGCGCCGCGCGAGCGCCGTGATCGACACGGTGTGCGCGACACCGGGCGCGGGCGCGTCGGTCCATCCGGACCCCGGGGCCGCCCACGCGGGCTCGGGGTCGACGACGGGTTGCGGAGACGCGGAACGGCTCGACGCGGCGCCCTCGCCCGCACGGGGCGTCACACCGGGGAGGTACGTGACCCGGGCGAGCGGGGCGTCGGCGTCGAGCCGTTCCATGGGGCTTCTCTCGTGTCGGAGTCGGCGATTACTCGCCGGCGGCCTTGAGGGCGGTCTCGGCCGGCGGGGCGATCGACGCGACGTTGGAGGCCTCGGCCGCGGCGGCCTTGCCTGCGGCGCCGATGCCGAGCTTCACGAGGATCTTCTTCTCGATCTCGTTCGCCACGTCGGCGTTCTCGAGCAGGAAGTTGCGGGCGTTCTCCTTGCCCTGGCCGAGCTGGTCGCCGTCGTAGGTGTACCAGGCGCCCGACTTGCGCACGATCTCGTGCTCGACGCCGTAGTCGATGAGGCTGCCCTCGCGGGAGATGCCGACGCCGTAGAGGATGTCGAACTCGGCCTGCTTGAAGGGAGGCGCCATCTTGTTCTTGACGACCTTCACGCGCGTGCGGTTGCCGACGGCGTCCGTTCCGTCTTTGAGGGTCTCGATGCGGCGGATGTCGAGACGCACCGAGGCGTAGAACTTGAGCGCCTTACCGCCCGCGGTCGTCTCGG
>NZ_JBMRCP010000117.1:0-26912 GCF_057350545.1 Pseudolysinimonas sp.
GTCAACTTCGGCGCGTTCGTCGACCTGGGTGGCGTGGACGGCCTCGTGCACGTCTCCGAGCTCTCGTGGAAGCACATCGAGCACGCGTCCGAGGTCGTCGAGGTCGGCCAGGAGGTCACCGTCGAGATCCTCGAGGTCGACCTGGACCGCGAGCGCGTGTCGCTCTCGCTCAAGGCGACCCAGGAGGACCCGTGGCAGGTCTTCGCGCGTACCCACGCGATCGGTCAGATCGCGCCCGGGAAGGTCACGAAGCTCGTCCCGTTCGGTGCGTTCGTGCGCGTGGCGGAGGGCATCGAGGGCCTCGTGCACATCTCGGAGCTCTCGGCCAAGCACGTCGAGCTCGCCGAGCAGGTCGTGTCGGTCGGCGACGAGGTCTTCGTCAAGGTCATCGACATCGACCTCGAGCGTCGCCGCATCTCGCTCTCGCTCAAGCAGGCCAACGAGGCCGTCGACCCGCACAACACCGAGTTCGACTCGGGTCTCGCGGCGCTGTACGGCATGGTCACCGAGTACGACGAGCAGGGCAACTACAAGTTCCCCGAGGGCTTCGACCCGCAGTCGGGCGAGTGGCTCGAGGGCTTCGACGCCCAGCGCGAGACCTGGGAGCAGGAGTACGCCGCTGCCCAGGCCCGCTGGGAGCAGCACAAGGTGCTCGTGCTCGCCGCCGAGGAGGCCGCGGCCGACCTCGGAGCGTCGGGTTCGACCTCGTCGACCGGCGGCAGCTCGTTCTCGAGCGAGGCCGCTTCGGGCAACACGCTCGCCGACGACGAGTCGCTGGCGGCGCTGCGCGAGAAGCTCGCGAGCAACAACTAAGGGCTACGCCTACTCAGCATCATCGACGGGGTGTCGGACGGGAACGTCCGGCACCCCGTTCGTCTTCTCTGCGCGCTTCTTCTCCCGCCGCGTGCGTCGCACCCGGCGGATCAGCGCGATCAGACCGACGACGACGCCGATGAGCGCGACGACGACGAGCACGGGGAACAGGATCGCGAGCACGCTCAGCACGACGGACGAGACGTCTTCGGCAGCGCTGAGCGCCGGGGCCGCGGCACCGGCCGTCATGGCATTGGCGGCCGGACGCGCGAGCGTCTTGCCGGTGTGCACGACGAGTGACAGCACGACGCCGATGACGATCGGCACCCATTGGTTGCTCGCGAAGAACGACGCCGGGTCGGTCACCGCCACCGTCTCCGAGGCGGTTCCGGTGCCGAAGAGGATGCCGCCCGCGGTGGGTCGGATGATCGTCTGCAGCCAGTCGTTCACGGTGTCCACCACCGGGATCTTGTCGGCGATGATCTCGATGACCAGCAGCACGCCGAGCACGACGAGCACCCACTCGTTCTGCAGCCACGCCCACGCCGGCGGCAGCTCGATCCAGTCGAGGAAGCGGCTCGAGAGTCCCACCACGAGCAACGGGATGTAGGCGTTGAGGCCGGCCGCGGCGGCGAGCCCGGTCCCGGTGAGGAACTCCAGCATGCCCCTACGATAACGACCATGCTCCTCGTGGCCCTGACGGGTGGGATCGCCTCCGGCAAGTCGACGGTGGCCCGCCGTCTCGCCGAACACGGCGCGGTGATCGTCGATGCCGATCAGGTCGCCCGCCAGGTGGTCGAGCCGGGGGAGCCCGCCCTCGCCGCCATCGCCGAGACCTTCGGAGCGGGGATGATCGCGCCCGACGGCTCGCTCGACCGCGCCGCACTCGGAGCCCTCGTGTTCAGCGACCCGGAGGGGCGCCTCAAGCTGAACGCCATCACGCACCCCGCCGTACTCGCACGGTCTCGCGAGCTGTTCGCCGCGGCGGGCGAGGCCGACCCCGACGCGATCGTCGTCTACGACATCCCGTTGCTCGTCGAGGCGGGTCGGCACGACGAGTTCGATCTCGTCGTCGTCGTGCACGCCGCCACCGAGACGCGCGTCGCCCGCATGGTCGAGCTGCGCGGCATGGCCCGCGAGGAGGCGCTGCACCGCATCCACTCGCAGGCCACCGACACCGACAGGTTCTCGATCGCCGACGTCGTGATCGACGCCGACGGCTCCCTCGAGGAGACCCTCGCGCAGACGGATGCGCTCTGGGAGAACCTCCGAGCGCGTGTCGGAGGCGCGGCTTAGCCTGGGTGGATGCAACCCACTCGTGCTGTCCGACCCTTCGAGGTGGTCAGCGAGTACTCGCCGAGCGGCGACCAACCGCAGGCGATCAAGGAACTCGCACAGCGCATCAACGCCGGTGAGACGGATGTCGTGCTGTTGGGCGCCACCGGAACCGGCAAGTCGGCGACGACCGCCTGGCTCATCGAGCAGGTGCAGCGCCCGACGATCGTGCCCGCGCACAACAAGACCCTCGGCGCGCAGCTCGCCAACGAGTTCCGCGAGCTCATGCCCAACAACGCCGTCGAGTACTTCGTGTCGTACTACGACTACTACCAGCCCGAGGCGTACGTACCGCAGACCGACACCTTCATCGAGAAGGACTCGTCGATCAACGCCGAGGTCGAGCGTCTCCGGCACTCGACCACCAACTCGCTCCTGAGCCGGCGCGACGTCGTCGTGGTCTCCACCGTCTCCTGCATCTACGGCCTCGGTGCCGCTGAGGAGTACCTGGGTGCGATGGTCTCGCTCCAGGTCGGCGATCACATCTCGCGCGACAAGCTCGTGCGCTCGTTCCTCAACATGCAGTACGACCGCAACGACGTCGACTTCAGCCGCGGCAAGTTCCGCGTGCGCGGCGACACGATCGAGATCATCCCCGTCTACGAAGAGCACGCGATCCGGATCGAGATGTTCGGCGACGAGATCGAGGCGCTCTACTCGTTGCATCCGTTGACCGGCGACGTGCTGCGGCAGCTGGATGCCGTGAGCGTCTTCCCGGCGACCCACTACGCCGCGAGCCCCGAGGCGATGCACCGTGCGATCGCCTCGATCAAGGTCGAGCTCGCCGAGCAGCTGGAACTCTTCGAGAAGCAGGGCAAGTTGCTCGAGGCGCAGCGGCTGCGCATGCGCACCGCGTTCGACATCGAGATGATGGAGCAGATCGGGTTCTGCAACGGCATCGAGAACTACTCGCGGCACATCGACGGTCGCAAGCCGGGCGAGGCACCGAACACGCTGCTCGACTACTTCCCCGACGACTTCCTCGTCGTCATCGACGAGTCGCACGCCACGGTGCCCCAGATCGGCGCGATGTACGAGGGCGACGCGAGCCGCAAGCGCACGCTCGTCGAGCACGGCTTCCGCCTGCCGAGCGCGCTCGACAACCGGCCGCTGCGGTGGGAGGAGTTCCTCGACCGCGTCGGCCAGAAGGTCTACCTCTCGGCGACACCGGGCAAGTACGAACTCGGCATGGCCGACGGCGTCGTCGAGCAGATCATCCGCCCCACCGGTCTCGTCGACCCGCAGATCGTCGTCAAGCCGAGCAAGGGCCAGATCGACGACCTGCTCGAGCAGATCCGCCTGCGGGTCGAGCGCGACGAACGCGTGCTCGTGACGACCCTCACCAAGAAGATGGCAGAGGAGCTGACGGCCTTCCTCGGAGAGCACGGCGTCAACGTGCGCTACCTGCACTCCGACGTCGACACCCTGCGTCGGGTGGAGTTGCTCACCGAGCTCCGGGCGGGCGTCTACGACGTGCTCGTCGGCATCAACCTCCTGCGCGAAGGCCTCGACCTGCCCGAGGTGTCGCTCGTCGCGATCCTCGACGCCGACAAGGAGGGCTTCCTCCGCTCGGGCACCTCGCTCATCCAGACGATCGGTCGCGCCGCACGCAACGTCGCCGGCGAGGTGCACATGTACGCCGACAACATGACCGACTCGATGATCAAGGCGATCGAAGAGACCGACCGCCGTCGCGAGAAGCAGGTCGCGTACAACACCGAGCACGGCATCGAGCCGACCGCTCTGCGCAAGCGCATCGCCGACATCACGGAGGTGCTCGCCCGCGAGGGTGCCGACACCGAGAAGCTGCTCGCCGGGCGGTCCACGCCCGACGGGTCGCGCCGCCGCAGCCCCACACCGAACCTCCGCCGTGAGGGTATCGGGGCGTCAGGGGCCGGCGAGCTCGAGACCCTCATCGCCGACCTCAACTCCCAGATGCTGCAGGCGGCGGGGGAGCTCAAGTTCGAGCTCGCGGCGCGCCTGCGCGACGAGCTCGGCGACCTCAAGAAGGAATTGCGTCAGATGGAGAGCGCCGGTCACGTGCGGTAGCCGCGGTCGCGCGTTCACCCTCAGCGGACCGGCCAGCCAATGTCACACCCCCTCCGTACACTTGCGGAGTGTCGATTGCGCCCGTGCCCGGGAACCAGAAGCTCAGCGTCCGCGGAGCCCGCGTTCACAACCTCAAGGACGTCGACCTCGAGATCCCGCGCGACTCGCTCGTCGTGTTCACCGGCCTCTCCGGCTCGGGCAAGTCGAGTCTCGCGTTCGACACGATCTTCGCCGAGGGGCAGCGTCGCTACGTCGAGTCGCTGAGCGCGTACGCACGCCAGTTCCTCGGCCAGGTCGACCGGCCCGACGTCGACTTCATCGAGGGGCTCAGCCCCGCGGTGTCGATCGACCAGAAGTCGACCAACCGCAACCCGCGTTCGACGGTCGGCACGATCACCGAGATCTACGACTACATGCGTCTGCTCTGGGCGCGCGTGGGTGAGCCGCACTGCCCGACGTGCGGCGAGAAGATCCAGCGCCAGACCGTGCAGCAGATCGCCGACCAGCTCATGGAGCTCGAGGCGGGCACGCGCTATCAGGTGCTGGCCCCCGTCGTGAGCCAGAAGAAGGGCGAGTTCGTCGACCTCTTCAAGGAGCTGCAGACGGGGGGCTACTCGCGCGCGGTCGTCGACGGCGACACCATCCAGCTCAGCGCTCCGCCGACGCTCAAGAAGCAGTACAAGCACGACATCTCGGTGGTCGTCGACCGCCTCGTCGCGGCCGACGATCTGCTGACGCGGCTCACCGACTCGGTCGAGACGGCCCTGCGGCTCGCCGGGGGAGTCGTCACGATCGACTACGTCGACGTCGACGGCCCCGCAGGCACGCGCACCTACAGCGAGAAGCTGTCGTGCCCGAACAACCACCCCATCCAGCTCACCGAGATCGAACCGCGCACGTTCTCGTTCAACGCCCCCTTCGGCGCCTGTCCCGAGTGCTCCGGCCTCGGCACCAAGATGGCCGTCGATCCCGAGCTCGTGATCGGCGATCCCAGCCTCACGCTCAACGAAGGCGTCGTGCTGCCGTGGAACCAGGCGGGCAAGGGGATGTACTCCTACTTCACCCGCCTGCTACAGGGACTCGGCAAAGACCTCGACTTCGACCTGAACACCCCGTGGCAGAACCTCAGCGAAGCGGCCCAGCAGGCGATCCTGCACGGCAACGACTTCGAGGTCGCGGTGTCCTGGCGCAACCGCTACGGCCGCACCGTCAAGTACTCGACGGGCTTCGAGGGCGTCATGCCCTACATCGAGCGCAAGTACTCCGAAGCCGAGAGCGACTGGTCGCAGCAGCGCTACGGCGAGTACCTGCGTGAGATCCCGTGCCCGGTGTGCGACGGGCAGCGGCTCAAGCCCGAGGTGCTCGCGGTGCTCGTCGACGGCGAGTCGATCTCGAAGATCGCCGAGCTGAGCCTCGCGAACGCGTACGACTTCATGAACCGCCTCACGCTCACCGAGCGGCAGGCGAAGATCGCCGCGCAGGTGCTGCGCGAGATCCGCCTGCGCCTCGAGTTCCTGCTCGAGGTCGGCCTCGGCTACCTCACGATGGCGCGTGCCGCCGCGACCCTCTCCGGCGGCGAGGCACAGCGCATCCGGCTCGCGACCCAGATCGGATCGGGTCTCACGGGCGTGCTCTACGTGCTCGACGAGCCGAGCATCGGCCTGCACCAGCGCGACAACCGCCGCCTCATCGACACCCTCGTGAAGCTCAAGAACCTCGGCAACACGCTCATCGTCGTCGAGCACGACGAAGACACCATCCGCACGGCCGACTGGCTCGTCGACATCGGCCCCGGCGCGGGCGAGCACGGCGGTGAGGTCGTGCACTCGGGTGACTACGCCTCGCTGTTGACGAACAAGCGCTCGGTGACGGGCGACTACCTCGCCGGCCGACGCTCGATCGAGATGCCGACGAAACGGCGCAAGATCGACAAGAGCCGGCAGATCACCGTCGAGGGTGCGCGCGCCAACAACCTCCAGGACGTGACCGTGAGCTTCCCGCTCGGCGCGTTCGTCGCCGTGACCGGCGTCTCCGGCTCGGGCAAGTCGAGCCTCGTCAACGACATCCTCTACAAGGTGCTCGCCAACGAGCTCAACGGCGCCCGCCAGGTGCCCGGGAAGCACAGGCGCGTCACCGGTCTCGACCAGCTCGACAAGGTCGTGCACGTCGACCAGGCGCCGATCGGTCGCACCCCGCGTTCGAACCCCGCGACGTACACGGGGGTCTTCGACCGCATCCGCACGCTCTTCTCCGAGACGATGGAGGCGAAGGCGCGCGGGTACCAGCCCGGTCGGTTCTCGTTCAACGTCAAGGGCGGCCGCTGCGAGACCTGCTCGGGCGATGGCACGATCAAGATCGAGATGACCTTCCTGCCCGACGTCTACGTCGCGTGCGAGACCTGCGGGGGAGCGCGCTACAACCGCGACACCCTCCAGGTGCACTACAAGGGCAAGAACATCGCCGAGGTGCTCGACATGCCGATCGCCGAGGCGGCCGACTTCTTCGAGCCGATCAGCGCCATCCACCGCTATCTCAAGACGCTCGTCGAGGTCGGCCTCGGCTACGTGCGCCTCGGGCAGTCGGCGACGACGCTCTCCGGCGGCGAGGCGCAGCGCGTGAAGCTCGCCACCGAGCTGCAGAAGCGCTCGAACGGTCGCAGCGTCTACGTGCTCGACGAGCCGACGACCGGCCTGCACTTCGAAGACGTCAGGAAGCTGCTGCTCGTGCTCAACGGTCTCGTCGACAAGGGCAACACCGTCATCGTCATCGAGCACAACCTCGACGTCATCAAGAGCGCCGACTGGGTGATCGACCTCGGCCCCGAAGGCGGCTCGGGTGGCGGCACGGTCATCGCGACGGGTACGCCCGAGCACCTCGCCACGGTCGAGGAGAGTCACACCGGCCTCTTCCTGCGCGAGGTTCTGCCCGAGGCTCCGGCGCGCAAGGCAGGCTGACCCGTGGTGGCACGCGTCACGCGCGCCGACGCGGTCGAGTGGCGCCCGAAAGCCGGCGAGATCCCGACCTCCCCGGGCGTCTATCGCTTCCGGGATGCCCGGGGCCGGGTGCTCTACGTCGGCAAAGCGATCAACCTCCGTCAGAGGCTCAGCAACTACTTCCAGCCGATGCGCAACCTGCACCAGCGCACACGCGCGATGGTGCTCACCGCGGCGGGAGTCGAGTGGACGGTCGTGGCGAGCGATCGCGAAGCTCTCGACCTGGAGTACGCCTGGATCAAGGAGTTCACCCCGCCGTTCAACGTGAAGTTCCGCGACGACAAGACCTACCCGTACATGGTGGTGACTCTCGCCGACGAGGCGCCGCGCGTCATGGTCACGCGCAACCGCCGCATCCCGGGCGCCCGCTACTTCGGTCCGTACCCGAAGATCTGGGCGGTGCGCGACACGATCGAACTGATGACCCGGGCCTTCCCGATCCGAACCTGCTCCGACTCGTCCTACAAGCGCGCGATGCAGACCGGCCGTTCGTGCTTCCCCGGGCAGATCGGTCGCTGCGGCGGCCCGTGCTCGCAGCGGGTCACGATCGAGGAACACCGCGAGATCGTGAACGATTTCATCGCGTTCATGGCCCACCCCGATCGCTCGGTCTTGCGACTGCTCGAGAAGGAGATGAAGGATGCCGCGGCGCGGCAGGAGTACGAGCGCGCGGCGAAGATCCGCGACCGGCTCCAGGCGCTCGAGAACGTGCTCGAGCGCAGCGCCGTCGTGCTCGCCGAGGACTCCGCCGACACCGACGTCTTCGGCATCGAGCACGACGAGCTCGCCGCCGCCGTGCAGCAGTTCTCGGTGCGCGGCGGCCGCATCACGGGAACCCGCTCGTGGGTCGTCGACACCGAGCTCGACGTCACGATCGGCGAGCTCGTGGAAGCCGTGCTGACCTCCGCCTACGAGACGGAGGAGCCGCCCCGCGAGATCGTCGTGCCGAAGCTGCCCGACGACGCCGAGGCGCTCGAGGCCTGGCTGACCGACCGGCGCGCGAAGGGCTCCGTGGCGCTGCGGGCCGCGCAGCGCGGGGAGAAGGCAGCGATCCTGCAGACGGCGACGATCAACGCGAAGCAGGCCCTCGGCCTGTACAAGATGCGGCGCACCGGCGACTACGTCGCGCGCACTCAGGCGCTCACCGACATCCAGGAGGCGCTGGGCCTCGACGAGGCACCGCTGCGCATCGAGTGCTACGACGTGTCGCACCTCGGCGGCACCAACATCGTCGCCTCGATGGTGGTCTTCGAAGACGGACTGCCGCTCAAGAACTCGTACCGCAAGTTCGCGATCAAGGAGTACGCCGACGACCTCGAGAGCATCTCGCAGGTGCTGCGCCGGAGGCTCGCGCGACTCTCCGAGGATGAAGCCGAGCAGGCCGACGAGCTGACCACCCGCAAGCGCTTCGCGTATCGTCCCGGACTCATCCTGGTCGACGGCGGGGAGCCTCAGGTGAACGCGGCGGCGGCGGTGCTGCGGGAACTCGGGATCGACGACATCCCGGTCGCCGGCATCGCGAAGCGGCTCGAAGAGGTGTGGCTGCCCGGGGAGTCGTTCCCCGTCATCCTGCCGCGCAACAGCGAGGCGCTCTTCCTCATCCAGCGCATCCGCGACGAGGCGCACCGCTTCGCGATCACCTTCCAACGCCAGAAGCGCAAGGGCGACATCTCGTCGGTGCTCTCCGAGGTGCCGGGCCTCGGTCCAGCGCGCGTCAAGGTGCTGCTCGCACACTTCGGCTCGGTCACCCGGCTGCGTTCCGCGAGCGCCGACGACATCGCGGAGGTGCGCGGGGTGGGACCGTCACTCGCCGCCGCGATCGTGGCTAGGCTGAACGGAGCGACCGAAGGGCAGTGAGCGTGGCAGACATCGGCGATCCGGCGCAGGCGTCGAGCGCCGCGCCCCGCCGCGAGTTCCTCCTGGTGACCGGGATGTCCGGGGCGGGTCGGTCGACGGTCGGCAACGCCCTCGAAGACCTCGGCTGGTACGTCGTCGACAACCTCCCGCCGCAGATGCTGCGTCCGCTCGTCGACCTGTCCCGGCACACGGGCGAGACCATTCCCCGTGTCGCCGCGGTCGTCGACATCCGCGGCGGTCGGCTCTTCGCCGACGTGCAGCAGGAACTCGAGTCGTTGCGCGGAACCGACGACGCCCGCGTGCTCTTCCTCGACGCGACCGACGCCGCCCTCGTGCGCCGCTTCGAGTCGGTGCGACGACCGCATCCACTCCAAGGCGACGGAACTCTCCTCGATGGCATCAGCGCCGAACGTGCGCGCCTCGCGGAGCTGCGCGAGCAGAGCGACATCGTCATCGACACGAGCGAGCTCAACATCCACCAGCTCGCCACCCTCATCCAGGACCAGTTCTCGGCGCCCGGTGAACCCGACATCCGGGTGACGGTGATGAGCTTCGGCTACAAGTACGGTCTTCCGTCGGATGCCGACCACGTCGCCGACTGCCGGTTCCTGCCGAACCCGTTCTGGATCCCCGAGCTCAAACCGCTCACCGGTCGCGACGTGGAGGTGAGCGACTACGTGCTGGGCCTCCCGGGTGCCTCCGATTTCGTCGACGGCTACGTGAAGGCGCTCCAGCCGGTTCTCGAAGGGTACGGTCGTGAGAACAAGCGGCACGCTACGATCGCTCTGGGATGTACCGGCGGCAAGCACCGCTCCGTGGCGATCGCCGAGGAGCTCGGCCGCCGGCTGAGCGCACTCCCGGGGATCGCGGTCAGCGTCAAGCACCGCGACCTCGGCCGGGAATGACCGGCCCCGGGCGACTGAGCCCTCTGGATATGCGAAGGACGACTGCGTGGCACTGACCGCCGATGTCAAGGACGAACTGGCCGGAGTCGAGGTCGGCAAGACGTCGGTGCGAGCGGCGGAACTCGCGGCTCTGCTGCGGTTCTCGAGCGGGCTGCACACGATCTCGAGCCGCATCGCGGTCGAGGCCGAGCTCGAGTCACCCCAGATCGCCCGGCGCGTGCGCAAAGACCTCGCCGAGCTGTACGGCGTGCGCAGCGAAGTGTCGGTGATCTCCGGCAGCAACCTCCGACGCACGAGCACCTACCTGGTGCGCGTCATCGACGGCGCGGAGACGCTCGCCCGGCAGACCGGTCTTCTGGATGCCCGCAACCGTCCCGTGCGGGGGCTTCCCAACCGCCTGACCACGGGATCGCGCGACGACCTCGCCGCGATCTGGCGCGGGGCGTTCCTCGCCACCGGAACGCTCACCGATCCCGGTCGTTCGGCGGCGCTCGAGGTCGTCTGTCCCGGCAACGAGGCGGCGATGGCTCTCGTCGGCGCCGCCGGCCGACTCAAGATCCCGGCGAAGGCACGCGAGGTGCGCGGGTCGTTCCGCGTCGTCATCCGCGACGGCGAGGCGATCAGCGCGATGCTCGACCTCATGGGCGCGACGGCGAGCGTCGCGGCGTGGGAGGAGATGCGGCAGCGCCGCGAGGTGCGCGCCACGGCGAACCGCCTCGTGAACTTCGATGACGCGAATCTCCGCCGCTCGGTGCAGGCGGCCGTCGCGGCCTGCGCGCGGGTGGAGCGCGCCCTCGAGATCCTCGCCGACGATGTGCCCGAGCACCTCCGCTACGCGGGGCAGTTGCGGCTCGATCACCGCGATGCGAGCCTCGATGAGCTCGGCCACCACGCCGACCCGCCGATGACGAAGGATGCCGTGGCCGGACGCATCCGGCGCCTGCTCGCGATGGCCGACAAGAAGGCCTCCGACCTCGGCATCCCCGACACCGAGTCGGGCGTCCCGCAGCTCGACTGAGCCCGGCCGTGCACCTTCGGGTTGCCTCAACACCCCGGCGGCTGAACGCCGCCCGAGCGTAGGCTGAGGGCATGGCTGACTACACGCTTCCGGATCTCCCGTACGACTACGCGGCGCTCGAGCCGCACATCAGCGCCCGCATCATGGAGCTGCACCACTCGAAGCACCATGCGGCGTACGTCGCCGGCGCGAACACCGCGCTCGAGAAGCTCGCCGAGGCGCGCGACTCGGGCGACTACGGCAACGTGCCCAAGCTCGAGAAGGATCTCGCGTTCCACCTCGGCGGCCACATCAACCACTCGATCTTCTGGAAGAACCTCACGCCCGACGGCGCGGGAAAGCCCGAGGGCGAACTGGCGGCCGCCGTCGACGAGTTCTTCGGGTCCTTCGACAAGTTCGTCGGTCACTTCAGCGCAGCGGCGAACAGCCTGCAGGGTTCCGGCTGGGCCGTGCTCGCGTGGGACCCGGTGGGCTCGCGTCTGCTCATCCACCAGCTGTACGACCAGCAGAACAACACGCCGCTCGGGGTCACCCCGATCCTCCAGCTCGACATGTGGGAGCACGCCTTCTACCTCGACTACGTCAACGTCAAGGCCGACTACGTCAAGGCGTTCTGGAACATCGCGAACTGGGCCGACGCCGGCGCGCGCTTCGAGGCGGCGCGCAAGGGCGCCGCGGGGCTGCTGCTACTGTCGTAGAGGCGTTTCAAGGGCGACTGCAAGCGATTGCGGTCGCCCTTCGACCGCCAACGCCACCACTGTTCACCACACTCTTCGAGGAGACCTCTCGTGTCGGTCAAAATCGGTATCAACGGCTTCGGTCGGATCGGGCGGAACGTCTTCCGCGCAGCGCTCGCGAAGGGGAGTGACCTCGAGATCGTCGCGGTCAACGACCTGACCGACAACAAGACGCTCGCCCACCTCCTGAAGTACGACTCGATCACGGGCCGTCTCGACGCCACGGTCGACTACGACGGCGAGCAGATCATCGTCAACGGCAAGCCGATCCGCGTGTTCGAGGAGCGCGATCCCGCCGCCCTGAAGTGGTCCGACTACGGCGTCGAGATCGTCATCGAATCGACCGGTCGCTTCACCAAGGCCGCGGATGCCCGCAAGCACATCGACGGTGGCGGCGCGAAGAAGGTCATCATCTCCGCTCCGGCGACCGACGAGGACGCGACGTTCGTGATGGGCGTCAACGAGCACACGTACGACCCGGAGAAGCACCACATCATCTCCAACGCGTCCTGCACGACCAACTGCCTCGCACCGCTCGCCAAGGTCTTCAACGACGAGTTCGGCATCGAGCGCGGGCTCATGACGACCGTGCACGCCTACACGGCCGACCAGAACCTCCAGGACGGCCCCCACAGCGACCTCCGTCGCGCGCGCGCCGCCGCGGTGAACATCGTTCCCACGTCGACCGGTGCCGCCAAGGCGATCGGCCTCGTCATGCCCGAGCTCGTCGGCAAGCTCGACGGCTTCGCGCTGCGCGTGCCGATCCCCACCGGCTCGATCACCGACCTCACGGTCACTGCGTCGAAGCCCGTCACGGTCGACGCGATCAAGGCCGCGTACAAGGCGGCCGCCGAGGGTCCGCTCAAGGGCATCCTCAAGTACACCGAAGACGAGATCGTCTCGAGCGACATCGTGTCCGATCCGCACTCCTCGATCTTCGACGCGGGCCTGCTGCGCGTGCTCGGCGACCAGGTCAAGCTCTCGGCGTGGTACGACAACGAGTGGGGCTACTCCAACCGCCTCGTCGACCTCACCGAGTACGTCGCGAAGAGCCTCTGAGCTCTTGACGCTGCGTACGATCGAGTCCCTCGGGGACCTCGCGGGTAAGACGGTCCTGCTCCGCTGCGACCTCAACGTGCCGCTCGACGGCGGGCACATCACCGATGACGGGCGCGTGCGCGCATCCGTCCCGACGATCCGCGCGCTGCGTGCGGCCGGGGCGTCTGTGGTCGCCATGTCCCATCTCGGACGCCCCGAGGGCTCGCCCGATCCGAAATACTCGCTCGCGCCGGTCGCGACGCGGCTCGCCGAACTCCTCGGCGAGCCGGTCGCGTTCGCCGAGGAGCTTCCGGTCCGGGAGAGCATCGCGCCCGGCGTGACGCTGCTCGAGAATCTCCGGTTCGACCCGCGTGAGGCGTCGAAGGATGCCGGAGAGCGCGCATCGTACGCGGCCGAGCTCGCGGCGCTCGGCGATGTGATCGTCTCCGACGGTTTCGGGGTCGTGCATCGTAAGCAGGCGAGCGTCTACGAGCTCGCGCAGGCTCTGCCGTCGGCGGCGGGTCTGCTCATCGCGGCCGAACTCGACGTGCTCGATCGGCTCACCGCACGACCGGAGAGGCCCTACACGGTCGTGTTGGGCGGATCCAAGGTGTCGGACAAACTCGGCGTCATCGACGCCCTCCTGCCGAAGGTCGACCGTCTGCTGATCGGCGGCGGGATGCTCTTCACCTTCCTCGCGGCACAGGGTCACGCGGTCGGCAAGAGCCTCCTCGAAGAGTCCGAGCTCGACACCGTCAGGCGTTACCTCACCGAGGCGCAGGAGCGCGGCGTCGAGCTCGTACTGCCCACCGACATCGTCATGGCGTCGGGGTTCTCGGCGGAGGCGTCGCACGTCGTCGCGACGGCTGATGCCCTCGAGCAGACCGAGTACGGCGCGGACGGTATCGGCCTCGACATCGGCCCGGAGACCGCCGCGGCGTTCGCCGCGCACATCCGTGCGTCGAAGACGGTGTTCTGGAACGGCCCGATGGGGGTCTTCGAGTTCCCGGCCTTCGCCGAGGGCACGCGGGCCGTCGCGCAGGCGCTCACCGAGGTCGACGGCCTCGGTGTCGTCGGGGGCGGCGACTCGGCCGCCGCGGTACGGGCGCTCGGCTTCGCCGACGACGACTTCGGCCACATCTCGACGGGCGGCGGCGCGAGCCTCGAGTTCCTCGAGGGCAAGACTCTTCCCGGACTGGAGGTCCTCGGATGGCAGCAGTGAGCGGTTCAGCAGGTACGGCGGGCGGGCGCACCCCGCTCATCGCCGGCAACTGGAAGATGAACCTCGACCACCTCCAGGCGATCGCCTTCGTGCAGAAGTTGGCCTGGACGCTCAAGGATGCGCAGCACGACTTCGGCAGCGTCGAGGTCGCCGTCTTCCCGCCGTTCACCGACCTGCGCAGCGTGCAGACCCTCGTCGGCGCCGACGATCTGCCCATCGCCTATGGCGGCCAGGACATCTCGGCGCACGACTCGGGCGCCTACACGGGGGAGATCTCCGGCGCCTTCCTCAAGGCGCTCGACACGACGTACGTCGTGATCGGCCACTCCGAACGTCGGCAGTACCACGGCGAGACCGACGAGGTCATCGCGGCCAAGACCGCCGCCGCGCACCGGCACGACATCATCCCGATCATCTGCGTCGGTGAGACGGCGGAGGATCTCGAGGTGCACGGCGCCGCCGCCGTACCCGTCGCTCAACTGCGCACCGCCCTCGAGGGCGTCGCGAAGGGCAAAGAGATCGTCGTCGCGTACGAGCCGGTCTGGGCGATCGGCTCCGGTCAGGCCGCGACGAGCGAGCAGGCGCAGCAGGTCTGCGCCGCGCTCCGTGCCGTCCTCGCCGAGTCGCTCGGCGACGACGTCGCTGCGGCCACCCGCATCCTGTACGGCGGCAGCGTCAAGTCGGCCAACATCGCGGGGTTCATGCGCGAACCCGACGTCGACGGGGCCCTCGTCGGCGGTGCCGCGCTGCAGATCGACGAGTTCGCGAGCATCGTGCGCTTCCAGAAGCACGTCGGCACCTGAGCAACGCGGGAAGACCGTAGGATAGCCCGGTTATGGAAATTCTCGAGACCATCGTGCAGGTGCTGCTCGGCATCACGAGCCTCCTGCTGACACTCCTCATCCTGCTCCACCGCGGGCGCGGCGGCGGCCTCTCCGACATGTTCGGCGGCGGCACGACCTCCAACCTCGGTGCGTCGGGCGTCGCAGAGCGCAACCTCAACCGCATCACGGTGGTCCTCGCCCTGGTGTGGGTGGCGAGCATCGTCGTGCTCGGTCTCATCGTCAAGTTCGCGAACTAGGAGCAGCAATGGCATCCGGTGGAAGCGCCATCCGCGGCTCGCGTGTCGGGTCCGGCCCGATGGGCGAGCAGGACCGTGGGTACCACGCCGAGCGCGTGACGATCTCGTACTGGGACGCCCTCGGCAACGAGACCGTGCGCCACTTCGCGGCGAACCTCCCCGACGAGGAGATCCCCGAGATCATCGACAGCCCGACGACGGGTCTGCCCGCCGGGCGGGACAAGGACAACCCGCCGCAGCTCGCGAAGACCGAGCCGTACAAGACGCACCTCGCGTATGTGAAGGAGCGACGCTCCGACGACGAGGCGGCTCAGCTCCTCGACGAGGCGCTCGAGCAGCTCCGCAGCCGCCGCGGTGGAGCCGCGGTCTAGAGCAGCAAGCCCGGGCCGCTAGCCTTCGTCTCTCGCGGTCCAGTACCGTTCGCGGTCGATGAGACCTTCGGGTACTTCCGCTGCGGCGTCCTGATCGACGAAGAAGACGGTACGCCGCCGCCCCTGCACGCCGGCGACCGGAACCGACGCGACGTTCGCCCCCGCGAGCGCGAGACCGAGAGCGCCCGCCTTGTCGGCACCGGCGAGCACGAGCCACACGCGCTCCGAGCGGTTGATCACGGGGAGCGTGAGCGACAGACGCTCCGACGGCGGCTTGGGGGAGTCCGTCTCGGCGACGACGGTCTTGGCCGTCTCGCGCACGTTCGCGTGGTCGGGGAAAAGCGAGGCGACGTGTCCGTCCGGCCCCACACCCAAGAAGATGATGTCGAACACCGTGTCAGCGAGTTCTGCCGCGTAGGCCTCGGCCGCGGCCTCGATCGACGGCTGCTCACCGGGGGCTGGGAACGGGTGAAGATTCTCCGCCGGCAGCGCGAGAGCGTCGAGGAGAGCCGCGTGCGCCTGCGTCTCGTTGCGGTCGGCGTGGCCGCGCGGCAGGTAGCGCTCGTCACCCCACCAGAAGCGCACGCGCGACCAGTCGATGCCGTCGCGCGCCGGGTTGGCTGCGACCGCCGCGAGCACGGCGATCCCCGACGTGCCGCCGGTCAGGCAGACGTCGACGGACTCGCGCTCGTCGAGCAGGTCGATGACCTTGGTGAGGAACCTCGCTGCCACGCTCGCCGCGAGGCTGCCGGCATCCGGATGCACGAGCACCCGTCGTTCGTTCGTCATGAGGCGGTTCCTTCCGTGCGCACGACCTCGCCGAACAGCTCGTCGGGGTCGAGGCGGCGCAGCTCCTCGGCCAGGCAGTCGCGCAGGCTGCGGCGGGGGAGTGCGATCTCGTGGAGCGGCTGCCCGGGCTGGGTGAGCACGGCGACTCCGCCCGCGTCGCGTGACAGGCGGATGACGCCCGACTCGCGCACGAGCTCGACGTGGTGGATGCCGTTGGGGCCGTCGCCGGGGCTCTTGACGGTGAGTTCGACCTCGACGCGCAACTGCAGTCGCAGCCAGGCGGCGAGGAGTTCCGTCGAAGGCGAATCGGACGATCCCGTCACGCGCGCGGCCGTGACCGGTTCGAACGGCGGCTGGTCGAGCGTCGCGGCGAGCTGAGCACGCCAGAGGGTGAGCCGGGTCCAGGCGAAGTCGGTGTCGCCCGGGGTGTAGTGGCTGCCGAGTCGGGCGAGCGCCGCGACCGGGTCGTCGGAGGACGCGGCGTCGGTGATCCTCCGCTGCGCGATCCGTCCGAGCGGCGACGCGTGCGGGTCGGACGGCGCTTCGCCCGGCCACCACACGACGACGGGGGCGTCCGGCAGCAGCAGCGCCGTCACGAGGCTCTCGGGGTCGCTCGCCGACTCCCCGCTCGCGCGCAGGACGACGACCTCGCTCGCGCCGGCGTCCCCGCCCACGCGGATCTCGGCGTCGAGTCGCGCCTCACCCTCGACGGCGCTGAGCACGATCACGCGCATCGGGTGCTCGCGCGACGCCTCGTTGGCGGCCTCGATGGCCTCCTCGTCGGTCGCGCCGGCGCTCGCGATGACGAGAGTCAGCACGCGCCCGAGAGCGACCGCGCCGCCTTCCTCGCGCACCTTCACGAGCGCCTTCGAGATGGCCGACGTCGTCGTGTCGGGCAGGTCGACGATCATGGTCTTCTCCAGACGCGGCCGTCGCGGGCGAGCAGGGCATCGGCCGAGGCCGGGCCCCACGTGCCGGGACGGTACTGCTCGAGCGGGCCGCCCTGGCTCTCCCAGAACTCCTCGACCGGATCGAGTATCTTCCAGGAGAGCTCGACCTCCTCGTGGCGCGGGAACAGCGGCGGATCGCCGAGCAGGACGTCGAGGATCAGCCGCTCGTATGCTTCGGGGCTCGCCTCGGTGAACGCGTGCCCGTAGCCGAAGTCCATCGTCACGTCGCGCACCTGCATCCCCGCACCCGGCACCTTGGAGCCGAAGCGGATGGTGACGCCCTCGTCGGGCTGCACGCGGATGACGAGCGCGTTCTGCCCGAGCGCCGACGTCTGAGACTCGGCGAACAGATACTGCGGCGCGCGCTTGAAGACGACGGCGATCTCGGTCACACGCCGGCCGAGGCGCTTGCCGGCGCGCAGATAGAACGGCACGCCCGACCAGCGGCGGGTGTTCACGTCGAGTCGCAACGCGGCGTAGGTCTCGGTGGTGGAGGTCGGGCTCATCCCGTCCTCCTCGAGGAAGCCGAGCACCTTCTCGCCCCCCTGCCAACCGCCCGCGTACTGTCCCCGCGCGGCGACCGTGGAGAGGTCGGCCGGGAGGTGGACGGCCGAGAGCACCTTCTCCTTCTCGGTCCGCAGGTCGGCGGCGTCGAACGACACCGGCTCCTCCATCGCGGTCAGCGCGAAGAGCTGGAGGAGGTGGTTCTGGATGACGTCGCGCGCGGCGCCGATCCCGTCGTAATATCCGGCCCGGCCGCCGACGCCGATGTCCTCGGCCATCGTGATCTGCACGTGGTCGACGTAGCGTTCGTTCCAGATGGGTTCGTAGAGCTGGTTGGCGAAGCGCAGGGCCAGGATGTTCTGGACCGTCTCCTTGCCGAGGTAGTGGTCGATGCGGAAGACGCTGTCGGGCGGGAAGACGCTCTCGACGACGTCGTTGAGCTCGCGCGCCGTCTGCAGGTCCGATCCGAACGGCTTCTCGATCACGACGCGACGCCAGGTGCCGGGCTTCTGCTCGGCGAGGCCGGAGCGGCGCAGCTGCTCGGTCACGAGCGGGAACGACTTCGGAGGGATCGACAGGTAGAACGCGTGGTTGCCCATCGTTCCCCGCTCGCGGTCGAGCTCGGTGAGGGTGTCGGTGAGCCGGTCGAACGCCTCGTCCTGATCGAACTCGCCGACGACGAAGCGGATGCCCTGCCTCAACTGTGCCCAGACCGCTTCGTCGAAGGGGGTGCGGGCGTACTGCTTGACGGCTTCGAGCACGACCTGCTCGAAGTCCTGATCGGTCCACTCACGGCGGGCGAAGCCGACCAGCCCGAAACCCGGCGGCAGAAGTCCGCGGTTGGCGAGGTCGTAGACGGCAGGCATGAGCTTCTTGCGCGACAGATCGCCCGTCACGCCAAAGATCACGAGCGTGCTCGGGCCCGCGATGCGATTCAGCCGTCGGTCGGAGGCGACGCGCAGCGGGTTCGAGCCTGCCGAGATCGGGACGGTCATCGTGACGCGAGCCCTCGCAGCCTCTCGGCGTCACCGCGCACGTCGCCGAGGATGAGCGTCAGCACCGGACGCCCGTGGTCGGCGAGCACGCTCGCGTCGCCCGCGGCCTGCGCCTTGATGAGCTGGCCGAACGTGAACGGACGACCGGGGATCTCGAGGTCGGCCTTGCCCGCTCCGGTGAGCTGCAGGAACACGCCTCTCGCGGGGCCGCCCTTGTGGTACTGGCCGGTCGAGTGCAGGAAGCGCGGACCCCAGCCGAAGGTCACCGGACGCCCGGTGCGGGCGGCGAGCAGGGCGCGCAGTTCCTCGAGTTCGGGGTGCGCGATGCGGTCGAGGTAGACCTGCACCGAGAGGTAGCCGTCGGCCGGCACTTCGGCGAGCAGCGTGGCGAGAGCGGCATCCACCGTCTCGTCACCCGGCAGCGCGAGACCCGCGGCGCGGACGCCGATCGTGCCGTCGGTGAAGGCCGGGGGAGCGGGCGGGGTGAGGTCGTCGATGAGCGCGCGCGCCGCCACCTTCGCCGCCTCGACGTCGGGCTGATCAAACGGGTTGACGCCGAGCAGGCGCCCCGCGACAGCGGTCGCATACTCCCAGGTGAGGAGCTGGGCGCCCAGCGAGCCCGCGATCTCCACCTCGCCCGGGGTCACCTCGTGCGTCGCGCGGGCGTCCTTGACGAGCCGCACGATCTGCACGTCGGGGAGGGCGAGGTCGAGCTCCGGGGCGTCGAGCTCGAGGACGACGGGCAGCACGCCCTTGCCGTCCTTGCCCGTCGACTCGGCGATGAGCTGCTCCGCCCAGTCGGCGAATCCCACGATGTGCGTGCCATCGGCGACGATGCCGAGCTTGTCCCTGAGGGGCCGCGTGCCCGCCATGACAGCACCGAGCACGAGTCCGGGGTTGTCCTCGTCGTCGATCGCGAGCGCCAGTGACGCGGCATCCGCCTCGTCGAGGAGCTGCGCGATGTCGACACCCGCGAGTCCGCTCGGCACGAGACCGAAAGCGGTGAGCGCCGAGTATCGGCCGCCGACGTTCGGGTCGGCGTTGAAAACCCGGTAGCCGTCGGCGCGGGCCGACTGGTCCAGTGGGGAGCCGGGATCGGTGACGATGACGATGCGCCCGATCGGGTCGATGCCCGCGGCCTCGAACGCCGCGGCGAAGACGCGCTTGTGGCTGTCGGTCTCCACCGTCGAGCCCGACTTGGAGGACACGACGACGACCGTGCGGTCGAGCGGACCGTCGAGCGCGCCCTGCACCTGCTTCGGGTGAGTCGAGTCGAGCACGACGAGGTCGACGCCGTAGGTCTTCGTGATCACCTCGGGCGCGAGCGACGAGCCGCCCATCCCGCAGAGCACGACGCGGTCGACGCCCTTCTCGGCGAGGTCCTCACGCAGCGCGAGGATGTCGTCGACGATCCCTCGCGACACGGCCACGGCCTCGGTCCAACCGAGGCGGATCGAGGCCTCGGGCCCGGCCGCGGCACCCCACAGAGAGGAGTCCTGCGCCGTGATCGCGCCGCCGATGCCGTCGGAGACGAGTTGCGGCACGATCCGCTCGACGGCCTCGGCCGCCGCGCCCGTCGCCGCGATCGTGACGGTCACTGCGACGCCCCGCGGCCCGCCGCCTCGAGCGCCGCGGTCACGGTGTCGAGGAGCTCGTTCCAGGAGACGATGAACTTCTCCACGCCCTCCGACTCGAGCAGGGCGGTCACGTCGTCGTAGTCGACGCCGACCGCGGCGAGATCGTCGAGCACCTGCTGCGCGGCGGCATACGAGCCGGTCACCGCGTCGCCGTGGAGCGGGGCGTGGTCGAACGTCGCCTCGAGCGTCTTCTCCGGCATCGTGTTGACGACACCGTCGACGGCGAGCTCGGTGACGTAGAGCGTGTCGGGAAGCGACGGATCCTTGACACCGGTCGACGCCCAGAGCGGGCGCTGCACGTTGGCGCCGGCGGCGAGAAGTGCCTTCGCCCGGTCGGTCGAGAACTCCTCCTCGTAGAGCTTGTAGGCCAACTGAGCGTTCGCAACGCCCGCCTTGCTCTTGAGCGCGAGCGCCTGCGGGGTGCCGATCGCGTCGAGGCGCTTGTCGATCTCGGTATCCACGCGTGACACGAAGAAGGAGGCGACCGAGTGGATCTTCGAGACGTCGTGGCCCGCGGCCTTCGCCTGCTCGAGACCGTCGAGGTAGGCGTGGATGACCGCGCGGTGGCGCTCGAGGCTGAAGATGAGGGTCACGTTGACGCTGATCCCCAGGGCGGTCACCGCGGTGATCGCCTCGAGGCCCGCGATCGTGGCGGGGATCTTGATCATCGCGTTCGGCTTGTCGACCTTGGCCCACAGCTGCTTCGCCTGAGCGATCGTTCCCGCGGCGTCGTGGGCGAGGCCCGGCTCCACCTCGATCGAGACGCGGCCGTCCTTGCCGCCCGAGGCGACGTAGACGTCGGCGAAGACCTCCGACGCCGCGGCGACATCGTCGGTCGTGATCTCGAAGACGGCGGCGGCGGCGGAGCTGCCCGCCGCGGCGAGCGACGCGACCTGCTCGTCGTAGGCCTGACCCTTCGCGAGAGCGCCGGCGAAGATCGTCGGGTTGGTCGTGATCCCGACGACATTGCGGTCGGCGATCAGCTGCTGGAGGTTGCCGGTCGAGATGCGCTCACGCGACAGGTCGTCGAGCCAGATGCTGACGCCGATGTCGGAGAGCTGCTGCGTGTTGGTGCTCATGGAGGATGCCTTCCTCAGGCCGCGGCTGCGGCGATGGACTCGTGGGCGGCCGCGACGACCGCCTCGGTGGTGATGCCGAACTCCCGGTAGAGGGTCTTGTAGTCGGCGGAGGCGCCGAAGTGCTCGATCGAGACACTGCGGCCCGCGTCGCCCACGTAGGGACGCCAGGTGAGGGCGAGGCCGGCCTCGACAGACACACGTGCGCGGACGGTCGCCGGCAGCACGGACTCGCGGTAGGCGGCGTCCTGCTCGGCGAACCACTCCTGGCACGGTACCGACACGACGCGCGCCGCGACTCCGTTCGCCTCGAGCTCGGCGGCCGCCTCGACGGCGAACTGCACCTCCGAGCCCGAACCCAGCAGGATGACGTCGGGCGTGGGCTTCGAGCTCTCGACGAGCACGTACGCGCCCTTCGCGACTCCCTCCGCGCTCGCGACGACCGCGCGGTCGAAGACGGGGAGGTTCTGACGGCTGAGCGCGATGCCCGCCGGTCCCTCACGACGCTCGAGGATCGTGCGCCACGCGACGGCGACCTCGTTGGCGTCAGCCGGCCGCACGACGTCGAGCCCCGGGATGAGGCGCAGCGAGGTGAGTTGCTCGACCGGCTGATGGGTCGGGCCGTCCTCGCCGAGGGCGACCGAGTCGTGGGTCCAGACGAAGATCGACGGCGCCTTCATGAGCGCCGCGAGACGCACGGCCGGACGCATGTAGTCGCTGAAGATGAGGAACGTGCCGCCGAAGGGACGCGTGTTGCCGTGCAGCACGATCCCGTTGAGAATCGCCGCCATCGCGTGCTCGCGGATGCCGAAGTGCAGCACACGCCCGTAGGGCTCTCCGGTCCACTCGTGGGTCGAGTGCTCGACCGGCACGAACGACTTCGCGCCCTCGATCGTCGTGTTGTTCGACTCGGCGAGGTCGGCCGAACCGCCCCACAGTTCCGGGATGACCTGGCCGAGCGCGCTGAGCACCTTGCCGCTCGCGGCGCGCGTCGAGACGTCCTTGCCCGCTTCGAACACGGGCAGGGACTCCTGGACGCCGTCGGGCAGCGCGCCGGTCAGGATGCGGTCGAGCAGTTTCTTGCGGTCCGGGTTGGCGGCGGCCCAGGCGTCGAAGCGCGCCTGCCACTCCGCCTGCGCCGCGGCACCTCGATCGCGCAGCTTGCGGGTGTGCTCGATCACCTCGGGGGCGACCTCGAAGGTCTGCTCCGGGTCGAAGCCGAGCACCTCCTTCACGGCGGCGAGCTCCTCCGCGCCGAGCGCGGAGCCGTGGATCTTGCCGGTGTTCTGCTTCTTCGGGCTCGGCCAGCCGATGATCGTCTTGAGGATGATGAGCGAGGGGCGATCGGTGTCGGCCTTGGCCGCCTCGATCGCCCGGTGGAGCTCGGCGACGTCTTCGACGTACTCGCCCGTCTTCTTCCAGTCGACCGTCTGCACGTGCCAGTGGTAGGCGTCGTAGCGGCGGGCCACGTCCTCGGTGAAGGCGATGTCGGTGTCGTCCTCGATCGAGATCTGGTTGGCGTCGTAGATGACGACGAGGTTGCCGAGTTGCTGGTGGCCGGCGAGCGACGAGGCTTCGGCGGTGATGCCCTCTTCGAGGTCGCCGTCGGAGGCGATCACGAAGACGTGGTGGTCGAACGGGCTCGTCCCCGCCGCGGCCTCGGGATCGAACAGGCCGCGCTCGTAGCGGGCGGCGTAGGCGAAGCCGACCGCCGACGCGAGTCCCTGGCCGAGCGGCCCTGTGGTGATCTCGACGCCGTCGGTGTGGCCGTACTCCGGGTGACCCGGCGTCTTCGAGCCCCACGTGCGCAGCGACTTCAGATCGTCGAGCTCGAGGCCTTCACCGCCGAGGTAGAGCTGCACGTACTGGGTGAGCGAGGAGTGGCCCGCCGAGAGGATGAAGCGGTCACGACCGATCCACTCGTGATCGGCCGGGTTGCGCCGCATGACCTTCTGGAACAGCAGGTATGCGGCGGGGGCGAGGCTCATGGCGGTGCCGGGGTGCCCGTTGCCGACCTTCTCGACGGCGTCCGCCGCGAGGATTCGTGCGGTGTCGACGGCGTGGTCGTCGACGGCTTCCCAGGAGAGTTCTGGCACGGAAAACGACCCTTTCGAGGAGGGGGAGTCGACCCTGGTGGCTGGGCCATCATCCAGCATAGCGAGGCGGCTCGGGGCGCTCCGGACGGACGGAGGCTCCGTCGCACCCTGGATAGACTGAGCCGGAGTCACCCGAGAACGAGGAGCCATGCAGGGAGCCGTCGACACGACCGTCGAAACCCCGCGAGGGTCGCGCGTCGGACCCCTCCGCAAGGTGAAGGGCTACATCGCCCTGACCAAGCCGCGTGTGGTGGAGTTGCTCCTCGTCACGACCGCACCGGTCATGATCCTGGCGGCCCGCGGCATCCCGGATCTCTGGCTCGTGCTCGTGACGCTCGTCGGCGGCTACTTCTCCGCGGGCTCCGCGCACGCGTTCAACAGCTACCTCGAGCGCGACCTCGACAAGAAGATGCAGCGCACGCAGAAGCGCCCCCTCGTCACGGGCGACATCACGCCGCGTGAGGCGCTCATCTTCGCCTGGGCGACCGCGGTCGGCTCGACGCTCGTGTTCGGCCTGCTCGTCAACTGGCTCGCCGCCGCGCTCTCGGTCGTCGCGATCCTCATCTACGTCGTCCTCTACACGCTCGTGCTGAAGCGCCGCACGCCGCAGAACATCGGCTGGGGCGGTGCGGCGGGCTGCATGCCGGTGCTCATCGGCTGGGCCGCGGTCACGGGATCGCTCGACTGGGCCCCGCTCATCCTCTTCGGAGTGGTCTTCCTCTGGACACCCGCCCACTACTGGCCCCTTTCGATGCGGTACCGCGACGACTACGCCGCGGCCGAGGTTCCGATGCTCGCGGTCGTGCGCGGCCGCTCGGCAGTGGGCCTGCAGGTCGTGCTCTACGCCTGGGCGACGGTCGTCTGCTCCCTCCTGCTCGTGCCGGTCGCTCCGATGGGGTTGCTCTACGCGGTCGTCGCCACGCTCTCCGGCGCGTGGTTCGTCGTCGAGTCGCACCGCCTCTACGCGGGCGCGATCCGCGGCGAAGAGCTCAAGCCCATGCGGGTGTTCCACGCCTCGATCACCTACCTCACCCTCGTCTTCGTCGCAGTCGGGATCGACCCGCTCCTGCACCTGCCGATCCCGTTCTGAGCCGGCAGCGATCGTGAGACTCCAGACCCCGCTCGGCTGGGCCGCGTCCCGCTGGGAGCTCGGTCCTCGCGCCCTGCGCTGGGGCACGACCGCGGCGCTCGTCACGAGCGTGCTCATCGTGCTCGGCGGGGTCGTCGTGCGCGTCACGGGTTCCGGCATGGGCTGTCCGACCTGGCCCACCTGCGACGGCACCAACGTCATCCAGCTCGTGCCCGACTCGATCCACCTCCTCATCGAGCAGACCAACCGGCTCGTCACCGGCCTGCTCGTGCTGGCGGTGGGGTGGGCGATCGTCGCCGCACGACTTCAGCGCCCGCGGGACAGGATGCTGACGCGCCTCGCCTGGTCGATGTTCTGGCTCGTGCTCGCCAACGCGATCGCCGGCGGCATCACCGTGTGGGTGCACCTCAACCCGTGGGTCGTCGCGCTGCACTTCGTGCTGGCGATGGGCCTGCTCGCGTGCGCGACGTTCACCTGGCACCGGGCGCGGTGGACCGGGGGAGCGGGGCCGCGGCCGTCGGCCGGGTCCCGAGCGGTCGCCTGGGCTCTCGTCGTCGCGACGGGGGCCGTCGTCGTCACGGGCACCCTCGTGACGGGCTCAGGACCGCACGCCGGGGACACGATCGCGGTACCGCGCATGGGATTCGACTGGAACGTCGTCGTGGTCGTCCACGGCGTCAGCGCCGTCGCCGTCCTCGCCCTCGCCGTCGTGCTCGCCTTCCGACTGCGGGCCGAAGCCGGCGGGGCTCTCGCGCTTCGCCGAGTCGGCGTCTTCCTGCTCGTACTGTTCGCGCAGCTCGCGCTCGGCACGACGCAGTCGCTGCTCGGCATCCCCGAGGTGCTCGTCGCGCTGCACGTCACGCTCGCCGCACTCGTCTGGATCGGAGCGCTGCGGGTGCTGCTCGACACCGATCCGCGGCTCTGGGCCGTCCGCGACCACCAGCTCGTACGGCCGGACGCGACCGTGGATACGGAGCCCGTGCCCAGCCGTTGACGGGGCCGACCCTGTAGACTCGCAGGGCTAGGGAGCATCGACGCTGCCCACCCTGCAGTGAATTTGTACTGCCAGCGTTGCAACTGCCCGACACGAGCAGGCCGACACGAGCGGAATGGCTCGCTTCGGCAGGAAAAGAGGCTCACACCCATGTCAGACGTGCTCATCGACCGTCCGGAACTCAACGACCTCGGCACCTACGAGTTCGGCTGGTCCGACTCCGACACCGCAGGCGCCTCCGCCCGGCGCGGACTCTCCGAGGAGGTCGTCGCCGACATCTCCCGCCGCAAGGACGAGCCCGAATGGATGCTCAAGGCGAGGCTCAAGGCGCACAAGATCTTCGGCATGAAGCCCATGCCGACGTGGGGCGCCGACCTGTCGGGCATCGACTTCGACAACATCAAGTACTTCGTGCGCTCGACCGAGAAGCAGGCGCAGACCTGGGAAGACCTCCCCGAAGACATCCGCAACACCTATGAGCGGCTCGGCATCCCCGAGGCCGAGCGGTCGCGCCTCGTCTCGGGCGTCGCCGCGCAGTACGAGTCCGAGGTGGTCTTCCACTCGATCCAGAAGGATCTCGAAGACCAGGGCGTGCTCTTCCTCGACACCGACACCGCGCTCCGCGAGCACCCGGAGATCTTCCAGGAGTACTTCGGCACGGTCATCCCGTCGGGCGACAACAAGTTCGCCGCGCTCAACACCGCGGTGTGGTCGGGCGGGTCGTTCGTCTACGTGCCGAAGGGCGTGCACGTCGAGATCCCGTTGCAGGCCTACTTCCGCATCAACACCGAGAACATGGGCCAGTTCGAGCGCACGCTGATCATCGCCGACGAGGGCTCCTACGTGCACTACATCGAGGGCTGCACGGCGCCGATCTACAAGTCGGACTCGCTGCACTCGGCCGTCGTCGAGATCGTCGTGAAGAAGAACGCCCGCGTGCGCTACACGACGATCCAGAACTGGTCGAACAACGTGTACAACCTCGTCACGAAGCGAGCCCGCGCCGAAGAGGGCGCCACCATGGAGTGGGTCGACGGCAACATCGGCTCCAAGGTGACCATGAAGTACCCGTCGATCTTCCTCGTGGGCGAGCACGCCAAGGGTGAGACCCTCTCGGTGGCCTTCGCGGGCCCCGGCCAGCACCAGGACGCCGGCGCGAAGATGATCCACATGGCTCCGTACACGACGAGCTCGATCGTCTCGAAGTCGATCGCGCGCGGCGGCGGGCGCTCCGGATACCGCGGCGAGGTGCGTGTGGAGGCCAACGCCCACCACTCGGCCAACACGGTGCGATGCGACGCCTTGCTCGTCGACACCATCTCGCGCTCCGACACCTACCCCGCGATCGACATCCGAGTCGAC
>NZ_JBMRCP010000118.1:0-10553 GCF_057350545.1 Pseudolysinimonas sp.
ATCCTGTCCCGATCCGATGACCCAGGACTGCACGCGCCCGGCGGCTGTCACCGCTTCCGGCCGGTGCTGCAGCACGAGTCGCGTGGCACGACCCGGGCCGAGGTAGCGCACCATCCCGACGCCGGTGCGCAACGCGGCCTCCACGCCGAGCACCGCGGCTCCCGGGTAGTCGGCGGATCCGGTGACCAACCCCACCACGCCGCGCGAGTACTTGTCGTCGTCGGCCAGCGGCACGCGGATCCACGCGCGCGCCTCGTCGAACCCGAAGAGTGCGCTCATTCCTCAACGATAGGTTGGGTCGGTGAGTCTCAGCATCCCCGGCCGTGTCATCGTCTTCGACTACGGCGAGGTGCTCTCGATGTCGCAGAGCGAGCACGACAAGGCGGGGATCGTCGGCACCGCGGGTGCCTCCGCGGCCGAGTTCTGGCCGGCCTACTGGAAGCACCGCGACGACCTCGACCACGGCACGCTGACGATCCCCGACTACTGGGCGCGCGTCGGAGCGGAGCTCGGGCTCGTGTTCGGCCCCGCCCAGGTGCAGCGGCTGTGGGCGATCGACTTCCGCTCCTGGATCAGCGTCGAGCCGGGCAGTATCGACGTGCTCGCCGACCTGCACGCGGGCGGTACGCGCATGGCGCTGCTGTCGAACGCGGGCTACGACTACGGTGACGCCTTCCGCCGCGCGCCGTTCGCGCAGTACTTCGAGCAGGTCTTCGTCAGCGCCGAGTTGGGGATGATCAAACCCGATCCCGAGATCTACCGCCACGTCGCGCGAGAACTCGCGATCGAACCGGCGGAGATGGTGTTCATCGACAACAAGCAGGTCAACGTCGACGGGGCCGAGTCGCTCGGCATCACCGGCCACGTCTTCACGGGTGTTGCCCCGCTGCGCGCGTTCCTCGCCTCGCTCGCCGACGGAGCGGGCGCGTGAGCGCGCTCTTCGATCCGCTCATGCTCCGCGGCCTCACGGCGCGCAACCGCATCTGGGTCTCACCGATGTGCCAGTACACGATCGAGCGGCGCGACGGGGTGCCGACCGACTGGCACCTCGTGCACCTCGGCTCGTTCGCACGCGGCGGCGCGGGGATCGTGCTCGCCGAAGCGACGGCGGTGACTCCGGAAGGTCGCATCTCGGCGCACGACACCGGGATCTGGAGCGACGAGCACGTCGCAGCCTGGCGCCGCATCACCGACTTCGCGCACACGCAGGGTGCTCTCATCGGCCTCCAACTCGCCCACGCCGGACGCAAGGCGTCGGTCTGGCCCGAGTGGGGCTTCGAGCCGAAGCGGGGCACGATGCCGGTCGCCGACGGCGGATGGCAGACCGTCTCGGCGTCCGACCTCCCCTTCGACGGCTATGCGGCGCCCCGACCGCTCGGGCTCGACGAACTCCCGGGGATCGTCGAGGCCTTCCGCGCGGGCGCCCGACGTGCGCTCGACGCGGGATTCGACCTCGTCGAGGTGCACGCCGCGCACGGCTACCTGCTCCATCAGTTCCTCTCCCCGCTCTCGAACCTCCGCACCGACGCGTACGGCGGGTCGCTCGAGAACCGCGCGCGGCTGCTGCTCGAGATCGTGCGCGCGGTGCGAGCCGAGGTCGGCGAGGATGTTCCCCTGCTCGTGCGCTTCTCGGGCACCGACTACGTCGACGGCGGCTGGGACGTCGAGCAGACCGCCACCGTCGCGGGCTGGGCTCGGGACGCGGGGGCCGACCTCTTCGACATCTCGAGCGGCGGACTCGTGCCGGGGGTGACCATCCCGACGGGCCCGGGGTACCAGGTGCCGCTCGCCGAGGGTGTGCGCGCGCACGCCGACGTGCGGGTCTCGACCGTCGGACTGATCACGTCGCCGCAGCAGGCTGCCCACCTCGTCGACTCCGGCACGGTGGATGCCGTCATGCTCGGCCGCGAGCTGCTGCGCGACCCGCACTTCCCGCTGCGTGCCGCCACCGAGCTCGGCGTCGACGTCGACTACTGGCCCCCGCAGTATCGGCGCGCGCGCCCCGCCTAGCGCCTCCTGGTGGCGTCCTCGACCTCGCCGACGAGCGTCTCGATGATGTCCTCGAGGAACAGCACGCCGCGCGTCGTCCCGTGCTCGTCGAACACCCGAGCGACGTGCGCCCCCGAGCGACGCATGAGCGCGAGGGCGTCCTCGAGTTCCGCCTCTCGGAAGAGCGAGATCAGCTGGCGGATGCGCTTCGGCGGCACCGGCAGGTCGAACTCGTCGCCCGCTAGATCGATGACGTCCTTGAGGTGCACGTAACCGGTCGGCTCGCCCTCCTCGTTCACGAGCACGTAGCGGCTGAACCCGTGCTGTGCGACGGCGCGCTCGACGTCGGCCGGGGCCGCGTCCTCCGGAAGCGTGACGAGCGCGTCGGAGGCGAGCGCGACATCCCGCACCCGCTTCTCGGTGAACTCGAACGCGTTGCTGAGCGTGCCGGACGTGTCGGTCAACACCCCCTCGCGCGTCGAGGTGGCGATGATCGTCTGCACCTCCTCGGCCGTGAACGCACTCGTCGCCTCGTTCTTCGGCTCCACCCGGAACAGCCGCAGGATGCCGTTGGCCACCGCGTTGAGCGACCAGATCACGGGCTTGAACACCGTCGCGACGGCGACGAGCGGGGGCGCGAGGATGAGCACCGCGCGGTCCGGCACCGAGAACGAGATGTTCTTCGGCACCATCTCGCCGAGCACGACGTGGAGGAACGAGACGACGAGGAGCGCGATCGCGAACGCGATGGCGCCGACGACCTCCGCGGGGAGCTGAGTCAGTTCGAGCGGGATCTCCAGCAGATGGTGGAGGGCGGGCTCGGACACGTTGAGGATGAGCAGCGAGCACACGGTGATGCCGAGCTGGCTCGTCGCGAGCATGAGCGTCGCGTGCTCCATCGCCCACAGCGCGGTCTTCGCGGCGCGGGACCCGGCTTCGGCGCGCGGCTCGATCTGCGAGCGCCGCGCCGAGATGACGGCGAACTCGGCACCGACGAAGAACGCGTTGACGACGAGCAGGATGCCGAGCCACGCGATGCCCCACCAGTCGACGCCGGCGATGCCGTCCTCCGCGAACACGGCGAGCGGGTTCACTTCTCCCCCTCTTCCACGACGACGGGCTCACCGGTCTGCGGCGGCCTCGGCGTGTAGCGGATGCGGTCGATGCGACGACCGTCCATGCGCTCGACGCGGAAGACGCCCGCCTCGACCTCCACGGTGTCGCCGGCCTCCGGGAGACGGCCGAGCTCGGCCATCATCCAGCCGGCGACCGTCTCGTAGGGGCCGTCTTCGGGCACGCTGACGTGGGCGCGGTCGGCGAGCTCGTCGGGGCGCAGCGCGCCCGGGAAGGTCAGCCAGTCGCGGCTGCGCACGACGTCGGCACGCGACCTGTCGTGCTCGTCGGACACCTCGCCGACGAGTTCCTCGACGAGGTCTTCGAGCGTCGCGACGCCGGCCGTTCCGCCGTACTCGTCGAGGACGATCGCCATCTGGTAGCCGCGGCCCCGCAGCTCGCCGAGCAGGGTGTCGAGCTTCATCGTCTCCGGCACCCGGAGCGGATCGGACTGCAGCGCCGTGACCGGCACGTCCGCCCGCCGGTCACGCGGCACGGCGACGGCCTGCTTCACGTGGACGAGGCCGATGATGTCGTCGATGTCCTCGTCGAACACCGGGAAGCGGGAGTAGCCGGTCGAGCGCGCGAGGTTGACGACGGCCTCCGCGGTCGCCGTGCGCTCGACGCCCGCGATCCTCGGGCGCGGCGTCATCACGTCGGAGGCGTCGTGGTCGGAGAACGCGAGCGTGCGGGCGAGGAGCGTCGCCGTGTCCTGGTCGAGCGACCCCTCGCTCGCCGAGCGGCGCACGAGCGACTTGAGCTCGTCGGCCGTGCGTGCCGCGGAGATCTCCTCCCGCGGTTCGATGCCGATGGCGCGCAGGATGCCGTTCGCGGTGCCGTTGAGCAGCGCGATCGCCGGGCGGAAGACGGTCGTGAAGAGCGTCTGGAACGGGATGACGACCTTGGCCGTCGCCCGCGGCAGGGCGAGCGCGAAGTTCTTCGGCACGAGCTCGCCGATGATCATCGAGAGCAGTGTCGCGATCGTGATCGCGACGATCGTGGCGATGATCGAGACCGCCGCCCCGGGGATCCCGAGCCCGGCGAGCGGGGGCTCGAGGAAGTGGCTGAACGCCGGCTCGAGCGTGTACCCGGTGAGAAGCGTCGTGAGCGTGATGCCGAGCTGAGCGCTCGACAGGTGCGTCGACGTGATCTTGAGCGCCGCGATCGTCATGCCCAGGCGGGTCTCACCGCGGGCCTGACGCGCCTCGAGCTCTGCGCGGTCGAGATTGACGAGCGCGAACTCGCTGGCGACGAAGAAACCGGTGCCGACGGTCAGGAGGATGCCCACGAGCAGCAGGATGATGTCTGTGCTCATCGGGCCGACCTGAACGTCGGCGAGGGTCTATGGGCAGACGGAGGATCGTCCACGGTGGGGATCAGTTTCCCTTCGCGGCGGCTTTCGCCGCCTTCTTGAACTCCCGCACCTTCGTGAGGGAGGAAGCATCCACGATATCGGCAACAGACCGGTGGCTGCCCGCCTCACCGTAGGAACCGGCGGCGGACTCCCAGCCGGGGGCGGTCAGGCCGTACTGCTTGCCGAGCAGCGCGACGAAGATCTTCGCCTTCTGCTCGCCGAAGCCGGGAAGTGCCTTGAGCCGCTTCAGCACGGTCGCGCCGTCGGGGTCGCCGTCGGTCCAGATGCGCGCGGCATCCCCGCCCCAATCGGCGACGAGCGCGGCGCACAGCGCCTGCGTGCGCTCCGCCATCGACCCGGGGAACCGGTGCACGGCGGGCGTCTGCTTGAACACCTCGGCGAGCTTCTCGGGGTCGGTGCCCGCGATCGTCGCGGCGTCGAACGCGCCGAGTCGCTCGCGGATCTTGGCCGGCCCGGCGAACGCGGTCTCCATCGGCACCTGCTGGTCGAGCAGCATCCCGATCAGCAGCGCGAGCGGCTCCGTCGAGAGAAGCTCGTCGGCGGTCGCGTCACCCGTGATGTGCAACTGCGGCATGAGAGCGAGCTTAGGCACCCCGTCGTGGGTTGAGTAGGGCCGCCGCAGGCGTCGCGTATCGAAACCGGGAGCGCAGGGTCGGGGTTTCGATACACCGCGCTGCGCGCGGCACTCAACCCGCGAAGTCGACTCACCAGGAGACGGGGAGGGCCTTTCCCTCTTCGTACCCGGCCGCCGACTGGATGCCGACGACGGCTCGGTCGCGGAAGGCGGGGAGGTCGGCGGCCCCCGCGTAGGTGAACGACGACCGCACCCCCGAGGTGATCATGTCGAGCAGGTCCTCGAGGGAGGGTCGCAGCGGGTCGAGGTAGATCGTCGACGACGAGATGCCCTCGGCGAAGAGTTCCTTGCGCGCGAGCTCGTACGGGTCGAGGCCGCCGAAGCGTTCGTGCACGGCCTTCGTCGATGCCATCCCCCAGCTCTGCTTGTACAGGCGTCCGTCGGCGTCGGTCTCGATCTCTCCGGGCGACTCGAGCGTGCCCGCGAACCAGGAGCCGATCATGACGCTCGACGCGCCCGAGGCGAGCGCCAGCGCGACGTCGCGCGGGTAGCGCACTCCCCCGTCGGCCCAGACGTGGGCGCCGAGCTCGTGGGCGCGGTCGGCGGTCTCGAGCACCGCCGAGAACTGCGGGCGCCCGACGGCGGTCATCATGCGGGTCGTGCACATCGCGCCGGGTCCGACGCCGACCTTGAGGATGTGCGCTCCGGCCGACACGAGGTCGCTCACGCCGTCGCGGGTGACGATGTTGCCGGCCACGATCGGCACGCCGAGGTCGAGCGCGCGCACCGACTCGAGGGCGCGCAGCATCCCCTCTTGGTGGCCGTGCGCCGTGTCGAGCACGAGCACGTCGACGCCGGCCTCGACGAGGGCCTTGGCCCGACCGGGGGCGTCGCGGTTGATGCCCACCGCGGCGGCCACCCGGAGCCGACCCGCGGGGTCGACGGCGGGTCGGTAGATGGTGCCGCGGAGCGCCTGCGTGCGGCTGAGCGATCCGACGACCTCGCCGTCGGAGGTGACGGTCGCGAGTCCGTGCTCCTCGCGGACGAGTCGGTCGAAGGCCGCGCGCGCATCCGTCGCCTCGGCGAGGTCGAGCGCGAAGAGAGCGTCGAGCGGGCGACCCTCGAGCCGCGGGTCGTCGGCGGTGAGCGGCGTGTCGACGACGGTCGACTGCTGCTTCACCCAGGCGATCTGCTCGACGAGCTCGTCGACTCCGAGGTCTTGCGGCAGCACGCCGAGGCCTCCGCGGCGGGCGAGCGTCGCGGCGAGCCGCGGGCCGGTGACCGAGTTCATATTCGCCGAGACGATCGGGATGGTCGCACCGGTGCCGTCGTCGGGGGCGAGGTCGACGTCGAGCCGGCTCGTGACGTCGGAGTGACTGGGCACGAGGAAGACATCCGAGTAGGTCAGGTCGTGGGCCGGGAGCTCACCGAGGAAGCGCATGCTTCGAGGGTACGGCGCGGGGATCCGCGTCGCTGTAGTGCTCGCTGGCACATGTAGCATGATTGCACTTCTTAGTGAGGATCCCGCATGTCCACTCGCCCACGCTCTCTCGTCGCCGCGCTCGCCGTCGGCATCATCGCCCTCGGCGGCGCGCTGTTGCCCGCGCTCCCCGCGGCCGCCGACCCGGCGGTGTGCGCGACCCTCGGCGGCGCGTGGGATGCCGGCACGACGACCTGCACGATCGCCGGCGCCGGAGCCGTCGACACGAGCGGCGGGAACGTCCAGCTCGTCGGCGATCTCGTCGTGACCGGCACCGGCACGCTCGACGTGGCGGGCGTGTGGGTGTTCCGGGTCTCCGGGACGACCACGGTCGCGGGAACCGTGACGCTCGCCTCGGGCGGGATGGAGGCGCAGGCCGGGGCGACCGTCACCGGCAACGGCCAGTTGGTGATCAACACGGCGTCGTTCGCGGGCGACATCACGGTGAACGGTCCGGGAGCGGTCGCCTCCGGCGGCACGTCCGGGAACGTCGTCGTACTCGACGGGACGTTCAACATCACCTCGACCACGACCGGCACCGTCACGAACTCCGACATCGTCAACGCGTCGTCGTCACTCACGGGCGTCGTCACGAACCTCGCCGGCACGTTCACGAGCACGGGCACCCTCAACAACGCGGTCATCGTGAACGGCGGCACCGTCGCCATCCAGTCCTTCGCGCTGAGCACTGTGACGGTGAACGGCGGGACTCTCACCACCACGGGGTTCGGCAACATCTCCGGCACGACGACGGTCGCCGCGGGCGCCACGTTCACCAACGCCGCGACGGTCGGCGCGGTGTCGAACGCGGGCACCTTCACGAACTCCGTGGGCGGCACCAGCGGAGCGGTCACCAACACGGGGACGGGGTCGCTCGTCAACGACGGCACCATCACGGGCGGCGTCACGCACACGAGCACCGGCACCTTCACGGGAAGCGGCACGACGACGCCGGCCTACCCGCAGACCGTGGCCTTCGCCTCCGGCGCGCCGGTGGCTCCGCCTGCCGGTGACACCTACCTTGTGACGCTGACGACGTCCGCGGTCGGCACGACCCCGACGCTGACCGCCGGGCCGGCCGGCGTGTGCTCGATCGCCGGCGCCACCGTGACGTTCCTCGCCGACGGAGTCTGCACCGTGACCGCCGGACGCGCCGCCACGGGCAACTTCGCGTCGGCTTCAGCGTCCCAGTCGATCGCGATCGGAGCGCAGCCCGACGGCGGCGCGACCCTGCCCGCCACGGGTGCCCCGATGGGCCCCGAGCTTCTCGTCGGCATCGGTGTCGTCGCGCTCGGGGGCGGCATCCTGCTGATGCGCCGTCTGCAGCCTGTGCGTTCCTGAGTACACCCCTTCCGGGGCCCGCGCGGCCCCCCTCGTGCGCCTAAGCTAGAACGGCTGCAAACGCCACCACACCGAGACAAACCTCAACGCACGAGAGTGGGCGGTTCAACCGTGTCGAGCCCCGTAACCGGGATCACGTCAGAAGAAGAGTTCGGAGCCAACGAATGGCTCGTCGACGAGATGTACGAGCGGTACCTCGCCGACAAGAACTCCGTCGACCAGAGCTGGTGGCCGGTGCTCGAGCAGCGGCGCGCGGGCGCCTCGACGGCACCCGCCGAGGCCGGGTCCGCGGCCTCCCCCGAAGCCGCAACGCCCTCTGAGTCCACCACTCCCGCGGAGCCGGCCACCGATCCCGCGCCCGCAGCGGAGACCGAGGCGTCGCCGCAGAACCAGGTGGGCGGCGAGGCGCAGATCCCCGCCGAAGTCACCGAGGCGCCCGCCGCGCCGACCGCCGCACCCGCGACGGGCAGCACGCCCGTCGCCCGTACGACCAACGCCCCCGCGAAGCCGCAGCCCATCCCCGCCGACGCCCCGCAGGCAGCCCCTGCTGCCGAGTCGGCGGAGCAGGACGTCGTCACCGCCCTCAAGGGCATGCAGAAGACCCTCGCGACCAACATGGATGCGAGCCTCACGGTGCCCACCGCGACGAGTGTGCGCACCATCCCGGCGAAGCTGATGATCGACAACCGCATCGTCATCAACAACCACCTCAAGCGCGCCCGCGGCGGCAAGGTCTCGTTCACGCACCTCATCGCGTGGGCCATGGTGCAGACGCTCAAGGAGTTCCCGAGCCAGAACGTCTACTACGACGAACCCGACGGCAAGCCGAGCGTCGTCGCGCCCGCGCACGTCAACCTCGGCATCGCGATCGATCTGCCCAAGCCCGACGGCACGCGTTCGCTGCTCGTGCCCGGCATCAAGCGCGCCGACACGATGACGTTCTCCGACTTCCTCGCCGCCTACGAAGACGTCGTCGCCCGCGCCCGCGCCAACAAGCTCACGGCCGACGACTTCAAGGGCACCACGATCTCGCTCACCAACCCGGGCGGAATCGGCACCGAGCACTCCGTGCCGCGGCTCATGAAGGGCCAGGGCTCGATCATCGGTGCCGGTGCCCTCGAGTACCCGGCGGCGTTCCAGGGCTCGAGCCAGAAGACCCTCGCGGAGCTCGGCATCGGCAAGACCATCACGCTCACGAGCACGTACGACCACCGCGTCATCCAGGGTGCCGGATCGGGCGAGTTCCTCAAGAAGGTGCACGAGCTGCTCATCGGCGAGCGCGGCTTCTACGAGGGCATCTTCTCGTCGTTGCGCATCCCGTACGACCCGATCCACTGGGCCGAGGACATCAACGTCGACCTCTCCGAGCGCGTCTCGAAGACGGCCCGCGTGCAGGAGCTCATCAATGCGTTCCGCGTGCGCGGTCACCTCATGGCCGACATCGATCCGCTCGAATACGTGCAGCGCAGCCATCCCGACCTCGACATCGGAAGCCACGGCCTGACGTTCTGGGACCTCGACCGCGAGTTCGTGCTCGGCGGGTTCGCCGGCAAGCGCTCGGCCCTCCTGCGCGAGGTGCTGGGCGTGCTGCGCGACTCGTACTGCCGCACCGTCGGCATCGAGTACATGCACATCCAGGACCCCGACCAGCGCGCGTGGTTCCAGGAGCGACTCGAGAAGCCCTACGAGAAGCCGACGAAGGAGGAGCAGCTCCGCATCCTCAGCAAGCTCAACGAAGCCGAGGCGTTCGAGACGTTCCTGCAGACGAAGTACGTCGGTCAGAAGCGTTTCAGCCTCGAGGGCGGCGAGTCGACGATCGCGCTGCTCGACGAGATCCTCCAGGGTGCCGCGGAAGCCGGCCTCGACGAGGTCGCCATCGGCATGGCGCACCGCGGACGCCTCAACGTGCTCACCAACATCGCCGGCAAGACCTACGGTCAGATCTTCCGCGAGTTCGAAGGCACGCAAGACCCGAAGACCGTGCAGGGCTCGGGCGACGTGAAGTACCACCTCGGCACCGAGGGCACCTTCACCGCCATGACCGGCAAGCAGGTCGCCGTCTACCTCGCGGCGAACCCGTCGCACCTCGAAGCCGTCGACGGCGTGCTCGAAGGCATCGTGCGCGCCAAGCAAGACCGCATGCCCGCGGGTACGTACAACGTGCTGCCGATCCTCGTGCACGGAGATGCGTCGATGGCCGGACAGGGCGTCGTCGCCGAGCAGCTGCAGATGTCGCAGCTGCGCGCGTACAAGACGGGCGGCACCCTCCACCTCGTCATCAACAACCAGGTCGGCTTCACGACTCCGCCCACCGAGGGTCGCTCCTCGGTCTACTCGTCCGACGTGGCGAAGACCATCCAGGCGCCGATCTTCCACGTGAACGGCGACGACCCCGAGGCCGTCGTGCGCGTCGCGGAGCACGCCTTCGCCTACCGCGAGAAGTTCAAGCGGGACGTCGTCATCGACCTGGTCTGCTACCGCCGCCGCGGTCACAACGAGGGCGATGACCCGTCGATGACCCAGCCCCTCATGACGAACCTCATCGAGGCGAAGCGCAGCGTGCGCACCCTGTACACCGAGGCTCTCGTCGGCCGCGGCGACATCACGCAGGAGGAGTTCGAGGCGGCCCACAAGGACTTCCAGGACCGCCTGGAGCGCGCCTTCGCCGAGACCCACGCCGC
>NZ_JBMRCP010000119.1:0-10909 GCF_057350545.1 Pseudolysinimonas sp.
CCGGCGTGGGCTCGCGCCCCAGGTCTTGCAGCATCTGGCGCTGCACGCGGGCGAGCTTGTTGATGACCTCGACCATGTGCACCGGGAGGCGGATGGTGCGTGCCTGGTCGGCCATCGCGCGGGTGATGGCCTGGCGGATCCACCACGTCGCGTAGGTCGAGAACTTGAAGCCCTTCGTGTAGACGAACTTCTCGACCGCACGGATCAGACCGAGGTTGCCCTCCTGGATGAGGTCGAGGAACTGCATGCCGCGACCCGTGTAGCGCTTCGCGAGCGACACGACGAGACGCAGGTTCGCCCCGAGCAGGTGGCTCTTCGCGCGCTGACCGTCGCGGGCGACCCAGGTGAGCTCGCGGCCCAGCTGGCTGCGCTTCTCGGCCTCGGGCATCTGCGAGAGCTTCTCCTCGGCGAAGAGGCCGGCCTCGATGCGCATCGCGAGCTCGACCTCCTCCGCGGCGTTGAGGAGCGCGACCTTGCCGATCTGCTTGAGGTAGTCCTTGACCGGGTCGGCCGTGGCGCCGGTGATCGCGGCCGAGTAGACGGGGACCTCGTCCTCGTCGTCGGTCATCGACAGGCGGAGGGCACCGGTCGGAAGCGGCTCGACCGGAGCGGAGTCGTCGTCATCGTCGTCACCGTCGGCGTCGTCGGTCGAGTCGTCGTCACTCTCGGCGGCGGGCTTCTCGACGACCTCGTCATCGGCGACGACGACGTCGTCATCGCCGTCGGTCTCGTCGACGTCGGTGGGCTCGAGTTCGACCTCGTCGGTCTCGTCGACGTCGTCGTCGCCGGGCGCGGCCTTCGCCTTGCTCGCCTTCGCGGGTGCGGCCTTGGCCGTGGGCGCTTTGGCGGCCGTCTTGGCCGCGGGGGCCTTGGCCGCCGTCTTGGTCGCCGCCGTCTTGGTCGTGGACGTCTTGGTCGCCGTCTTGGCGGGCGTCTTCTCAGCGGCCGGCTTCGCGGCCGCCTTGGCCGGCGCTGCCTTCGTGGCGGTCGCGCTCTTGGCGGCGGCAGTCGTCGCCGTCTTCGTCGAGGCGTCGTCCTTCGTCGTGTCGGTCTTCGTGCTGGATCGGGTGGCCATCCGGGTTCCCTTCCCTTCGCGTTCTCCCGGGGGAGACGGGCTTGGCGAACTCCGTCCGGGCATTACTAAGACCCTTGTCAAGTCCTCACGCCTTGGGGAAGGCGATGGTGAGAACCCGACCGGGTCTTGAACATCTATTGTCTCACAGTCCGGCGGACCCGGCTTGCACCTGCGGAAACCGCGGGTCAGGCCCCGTCGTCGCGGCGGTTCGCGAGGAACTTCTCGAGCTCGGCGGCGATGCTGTCGGCCGAGGGCACCTCGCCGCTCGCGTCGACGAGGGGCGACGGCAGCGGGTTGTCTTCCATATAGGAGTCGTGTCGCTCCTCGAGCGTGCCGACGAGCCGCTCGAGCTCCTGATTGCCCTGCACCTGGTCGTCGACCTTGGCCAGGAACTCGCGATTCTCCTCGCGGAGCCGATCGGTCGGGAAGATGAGGCCGGTCGCCGCACTGATGCTCTCGAGGGCTGTGACCGCCGCCTGCGGGAACTCGGTGTCGGAGAGGTAGTGCGGGATGAGCAGCACGAAGCCCGCGGTCGGGTGTCCCACCTCCTGAAGGCGGTACTCGAGCAGGTGAAGTGCGTTCGACGGCACCTGCGTGCGCGGCTTCCACACGGAGAGCGCGTCGATGAGATCCAGACGGTTGCCGCTCACCGTGACGCCGATCGGACGCGTGTGCGGCGTCGGCATCGCGATCGCGTTCACCCAGGTGGTGTCTTTCACGTCGTACTTCTGCACGAGCTGCACGATCGCCGCCGTGAACCGCTCCCACTGGAAGTCGGGTTCGAAACCGGTGAGGAAGAGGAACTGCTGCCCGAGCTCGTCTTTCGCGAGATAGAGCGAGAGCTTCGCCGGCCGGTACTCGCTGAGATGGTCTTGATCGAAGAACATGATCGGCCGGCGGGCGCGGTAGTCGAGGAGCGCGTCGGTGTCGAAGGCCACCACCTCGCTCATCTCGAGGTTCTCGAGCAGGTACTCGCTCAACTGGCTCACCGCGCTGCCCGCATCGGTGAAGCCGGTCAGACCCGCGACGAGGTGGAGCCCGCGCGGTACCTGGTTCACCTCGACCGAGAGGTCGTAGAGGCCGCCGGGATCACGCATGCGTCGATTCTATTCGGCGGGGTTCGCGGGTCGCCGGGGTCACGCGGCTCGCTCGTCAAGCCCTCAGCGAACACGCGGTTAGCATGGCGACATGGCCGTACCGGTACTCTCCCTCTCTCCGTCCGACCCGATCACGAGCGACGCCGAGGTGCTCGTGCTGGGTGTGCGGAAGACTCCGGACGGCCCCCGGCTCGCCGTCGCGGACGACGCCTTCCCGACGGTGGCCGCAGCTCTCGCGGGCATCGCTGCGACCGGCGCGACCGACGAACTCCGCCGGCTCCCGGCATCCGATGGCTCGACCGCCGCGATCGCGCTCATCGGCCTCGGCTCGGCACCCCTGACGACCGACGCGTTGCGCTACGCCGCCGGATCGGCGGCGCGTCAGCTCACCGGCATCGACCGACTCGCGCTCGCCCTCCCCGTCGCCGACGAGGCCGAGGCGGTCGCGGTGCTCGAAGGTGCCGCGATCGGCGCGTACTCCTACACGGGTTATCGCGTGTCGACGATCGGCACCACCAAGACGCCTGCCGACGAGATCACCGTGCACGTGTCTGTCGAGATCGCGGGCTCGTCCGCGGCGACCGAGCGGGCCTCCGTCGTCGCCGCCGCCGTGCACACCGTGCGCGACCTCGTGAACACGCCGCCTTCCGACCTCTACCCCGAGACCCTCACCGCGGCCGCGGTCGATCTGGCGCAAGGCCTTCCGCTCGACGTCGAGGTGCTCGACGAGACCGAACTCGCGGCGGGCGGCTACGGCGGCATCCTCGCGGTCGGCAGCGGTTCGGTGCGCCCGCCGCGACTCGTCGTGCTGCGCTACTCCCCCGCCGGTGCCGAGCGGCACCTCGCCCTCGTCGGGAAGGGCATCACCTTCGACTCGGGTGGACTGTCGCTCAAACCTCCGGCCGGCATGGTCGGGATGAAGTACGACATGGCCGGTGCCGTGACCGCGCTCGCCGTGATCGTGGCCGCCGCGAAGCTCGGGCTGCCGGTACGCCTCACGGCGTGGCTGTGCCTCGCCGAGAACATGCCCTCGGGATCGGCGGTGCGTCCGAACGACGTGCTGCGCATGCGCGGCGGCTCGACCGTCGAGGTGCTCAACACCGACGCGGAGGGCCGTCTCGTGCTCGCCGACGGTCTCGTCGCCGCGAGCGAAGAGGAGCCGGATGCGATCGTCGACATCGCCACGCTCACCGGCGCCGCCCGGGTCGCGATGGGCGAACGCTACTGTCCCGTCATGGGCGACGATGACTTCGTCGCTCGCGTGGTCGCCGCGGGCGCCTCGGTCGGCGAGGTGTTCTGGCCGATGCCGCTCCCTCCCGAGCTGCGCTCCCTGCTCGACAGCGACGTCGCCGACATCGCGAACGCCAAGCCCGGCACCCCGACGGGCGGGATGCTCGTCGCGGGGCACTTCCTCCGCACGTTCGTCGGCAGCGTGGGCGAGGGGGACGAGAAGCGGTCGATCCCCTGGGCGCACCTCGACATCGCCGGTGTCGCGAACAATCCCGGCAGCCCGCACGGCGGAATCGGCAAGGGGCCGACCGGAACCACGGTGCGAACCCTCATCGCTCTCGCGGAAGAGTTTTCGACACCGTAGTAAGGTCTAGGAGGCAAGGAACACCTTGCCTCTCCGGGGCCGCACGCCACCCCCTGTCGCGGCCCAATTCGCACTCATCTAGGGAGTCGCCGGGTGTCCGAGCAGAACTTCGACCTTGTCGTTCTGGGTGCAGGAAGCGGTGGCTACGCCGCCGCACTGCGCGCCAGCCAGCTGGGCCTCACGGTCGGCCTCATCGAAAAGGGCAAGGTCGGCGGCACGTGCCTGCACGTCGGCTGCATCCCGACGAAGGCGCTGCTGCACGCGGCGGAGGTCGCCGATGTGACCAAGGATGCCGCCAAGTTCGGCGTGCAGGCCACCTTCGGCTCCGTCGACATCGCAGGCGTCACGGCGTACCGCGAAGAGGTCGTCGCGTCGAAGTGGAAGGGCCTCCAGGGGCTCATCAAGGCGCGCGGGATCACGACCATCGAGGGCGAAGGGCGCCTCACCTCGCCCACGACCGTGCAGGTCGGCGACGTCACCGTCACGGGCAAGAACGTCGTGCTCGCGACCGGCTCCTACTCGCGCTCGCTCCCCGGCCTCGAGATCGGCGGCCGCGTCATCACGAGCGAGCAGGCCCTCGCGCTCGACTTCATCCCGAAGAAGGTCGCCGTGCTCGGCGGCGGTGTCATCGGCGTCGAGTTCTCGAGCGTCTGGCGCTCGTTCGGCGCCGAGGTCACGATCATCGAGGCGCTGCCGAACCTCGTGCCCAACGAGGACATCGCGATCTCGAAGCAGTTCGAGCGCGCGTTTCGCAAGCGCGGCATCGACTTCAAGACCGGCGTGCGCTTCCAGGGCGTCACGCAGACCGACTCCGGCGTCGTCGTCACGCTCGAAGACGGCTCGACCGTCGAGGCCGAGCTGCTGCTCGTCGCCGTGGGCCGCGGACCGTCGACCGCGAACCTCGGATTCGAGGAGGTCGGCGTGAACATGGACCGCGGGTTCGTGCTCACCGACGAGCGCCTCCTCACCAACATCCCGGGCGTCTGGGCTGTCGGCGACATCGTCCCGGGCCTGCAGCTCGCCCACCGCGGCTTCCAGCACGGCATCTTCGTCGCGGAGGAGATCGCGGGTCTGAACCCGATCGTCGTCGAGGACGTCAACATCCCGAAGGTCACCTACTCGGAGCCCGAGGTCGCCTCGATCGGTCTCACCGAGGCGAAGGCCGCCGAGAAGTTCGGCGCCGACCAGATCGCGACCTACGACTACAACCTCGCGGGAAACGGCAAGAGCCACATCCTGCACACCGCCGGCTCGGTCAAGGTCGTGCGCCAGAAGGACGGCCCCGTGCTCGGCGTGCACATGATCGGGGCGCGCGTCGGCGAGCTCATCGGCGAGGCGCAGCTCGCGGTGAACTGGGAGGCGTACCCGGAGGACATCGCGCCGTACATCCACGCGCACCCGACGCAGAACGAAGCGTTGGGGGAGGCATTCCTCGCGATCGCGGGCAAGCCCCTCCACGCGATGTGACCCCCGACTTAAGCTAGATCACACAGGCTTTCTAAGGAGCAACCCGCTGATGAGCGAATCCGTCACCCTCCCGGCACTGGGAGAGAGCGTCACGGAAGGTACCGTGACCCGCTGGCTCAAGAAGGTGGGTGACCGGGTCGAGGTCGACGAGCCGCTGCTCGAGGTCTCCACCGACAAGGTCGACACCGAGATCCCGTCGCCCGTCGCGGGAGTGATCGAGCAGATCATGGTGCAGGAAGACGAGACCGTCGAGGTCGGCGCCGTGCTCGTCACGATCGGCGACGGCTCCGGCGCCGCGGAGGCTCCGGCCGCGGAGGCACCCGCCGCCGAGGCACCCGCCGCCGCGGAAGCTCCGGCTCCCGCCGAGGCACCCGCCGCCGAAGCGCCCGCCGCGGAGGCTCCAGCAGCTCCGGCTCCCGCCGAGCAGCCCGCTCCCGCCGAGCAGCCCGCGCCCGCCGAGCAGCCCGCCGCCGAAGCGCCCGCGCCCGCCGCCCCGGCCGAGCAGCCCGCCGCGGCTGCCCCCGCTCCGGAGCAGCCGTCGACCGAGCAGCCCGAGGCTGCGGAGCAGCCCGCCGCCGCTCCGGCCCCCGCGCCTGCAGCGGCTCCGGCGCCCGCAGTCGCCCCGGCACCCGCTCCCGCACCGGCACCCGCTCCCGCACCGGCACCCGCTCCCGCCGCGGCTCCTGCCGCCGCCGGCGCGAACGCGCACGCCGGCTACGTGACCCCGATCGTGCGCAAGCTCGCGAACGAACGCGGCGTCGACCTGGCCTCGGTCAGCGGCACCGGTGTCGGCGGACGCATCCGCAAGCAGGACGTCCTCGCCGCCGGCGCCCCCGCGGTGTCGACTTCGGCGCCCGCCGCGTCGGCGGCTCCCGTGCTCGGGACCTCGCCGCTGCGTGGCACCACGGTGCCGATGTCGCGCCTCCGCAAGGTCGTCGCCGAGCGCGCCGTGCTCTCGATGACGACTCTCGCGCAGCTCACGACGGTCGTCGAGGTCGACGTGACGAAGGTCGCCAACTACCGCGACGAGGTGAAGGCCGCGTTCCAGTCGAAGACCGGCCAGAAGCTCACCTTCCTGCCGTTCTTCGTGCTCGCCGCGGCGGAGGCGCTCAAGGCCTTCCCGATCATCAACGCGACGGTCGACGGCGAGAGCATCGTCTACCCCGACCACGAGAACATCAGCATCGCGGTCGACACCGAGCGCGGACTGCTCACCCCCGTGGTGCGCAACGCGAGCGACCTGAACATCGCGCAGCTCGCGGGCGAGATCGCCGACAAGGCCGACCGCACCCGCAACAACAAGCTGACTCCGGACGAGCTCTCGGGCGGCACCTTCACGGTGACGAACACGGGCTCGCGCGGCGCACTGTTCGACACGCCGATCGTGTTCCTGCCGCAGTCGGCGATCCTCGGCACGGGAATCGTGACGAAGAAGCCGGTCGTCGTCACCGACGACGGTCTCGACGCGATCGCGATCCGCTCGACGGTCTACCTCGCTCTGTCGTACGACCACCGCATCGTCGACGGTGCCGACGCCGCGCGCTTCCTCGGCGCGGTCAAGGCACGTCTCGAGAGCGGCGACTTCGCGAGCAAGCTCGGCATCTGACCCGGGCGGGTCAGCCCGCCTCCGTCTCGAAGGCTGGCGCCTCCGGGTACGTGTTGTCCACGTACTGGCGGATGCGCCAGCCTTCGGTCGTTCTCAGGAGCAGCAGCGCGCCGGGTTCGCTGCCCGCGGGCAGGTCGAGCAACGCCGAGTCACCGAGCCGCTCGACGAGCACCGGCTCTCCTTCGACGATCGACCCGGGCGGATACTCCTCCCCGTCGAGCACGGACCGCACGAGCGCGAGATCGTCGGCCTGCGCCGCCGACCCCGCCTGCACCACGTCGTCGAGGCACAGCAGCGAGAGCTCGCGCAGGCACTCCTCGCGTCGCGCGAGCAGCAGCACGGCCGCCTCGGCCGGGTCATCGGGCAGGCTGTCGAGCGGTACCGCGGCGGGTGACTCCGCGACGTCGGGCGGCTCGACTCCCCCGAGCTCCGCAGCCCCGGTCGACGGGGAACCCGGCACGACCGCGAGCGCGGCGACGACGGTGAGCACCCCCGCGACGAGGCCGAGCCCGAGCCGCCGGCGACCGACGGGCCAGCGCTCCCAGGCTGCGCGCAGCAGCTGCGCCTGGGCTTCCACCCGCTCCCGCAGTCCGTCGGGCAGGAACGCGAGGATCCAGGGCGGAAGCACCGCGAGACGAGGAGTCTCGCGCTCCTCCACCACTGCGTCCGCCCGCCAGTCGACCGGCTCGCCGGCCGGCTCCTCCTGCTCGAAGATCACCGCGTCGGGCGACGCGAGACCGTACAGGGCGTCGGCGACCCCGGTCGGCGTGGCCGCCACCATCCCCGCGGCCAGCCGCCGCGCGCTCGCCGCCCGGTCTCCCGTGACCCGCGCCAGCACGAGCCCGACGAGCGACCGCAACGCTGCTCGATCGGCGATGACCCCCGGCACGGTCTCGCGCACGACCTCCGGAGCGCCGGGGGCGAACAGCTCCGCCGCACCGAAGCCGACGAGGGCGGGGGCGCCGTCCTCCCGGAACACGACCGATCCGAGGGAGAGCGATCCGTGGGCGACACCGGCCGCGTGCAGTCGCTCGAGCGTCGTGGCGAGCGGGGCCAGGATGGTGACGGCCTCCCCCGCGCCGAGCGACGTGCGCCGCTCGAGCAGGTCGGCGAGCGTGCCGCCCGGCAGACGCTCGAGCACGAGAACCGTCTCGCGCTCATCGGCCGCGACGTCGAGCAGCTCGACCACGTGCTCCCCCGCCGCCCGGTCGAGCGCTGCGAGTTCGACGGCGACGCACGGATCTCCGGCCGCGCACACCTTGAGCACGACCGTCGCGCCGTCGTCGAAGCCGACGAGCAGCGTCGACCTCGATCCATGCCCGGCCGACCGCAGCACGCGGTATCCGGCGACCTCATCCATCCCCTCGATGGTCGACCACGCCGAGAGTCGCCCCGCCGGCGAGACCGCAGGTGGGGACGACGACGCGAGGAGCCACCCCGGGGAGGAGATGGTCCCGCGAGCACCTCGCGGGACCGTATCGTTGTTCCCATGGCACGCCCCACCGCCCCGGAGAAGGAACCCGGCCGCATGAAGCAGATGTGGCAGGTCTTCAAGATGACCCGCCGCTACGACAGCGCGATCATCCTGTATCTGCTGCTCGCCTTCCTCGCACCCGTCGGTGCCGGCATCGTGCTCGCGGTGCTGTTCGGCGCCGGCAACCCCGTGCTGTGGATCCTGTACATCGTCGCGGGTGTGCTCGCCGGCGTGCTGCTGTCGCTCATCGTGCTCGGCCGTCGCGCCGAGAAGGCCGCGTTCTCGCAGATCGAGGGCCAGGCGGGCGCCGTCGGCGCGGTGCTGCGCAGCTCGCTCCGACGCTCGTGGACGGGCAACGAGATCCCGATCAACTTCAACAAGACGCAGGATGCCGTCTACCGCGCCGTCGGCCGCGGCGGCGTCGTGCTCATCGGCGAGGGCCCGCGCACGCGCACGCAGCCGATGCTCGACAAGGAGCGCGCCAACGTGCGCCGCATCCTGCCCGAGGTGCCCGTGCACCTCATCTACGTCGACCACAACGACCCGCAGGCGACCCCGCTCGGTCGCATCGTGAAGACTCTCGGCACCTACAAGAAGGCGCTCACGAAGTCGGAGATCCAGGCGGTCTCGAACCGTCTCGCCTCGCTCGGCAAGAACGGCCTGCCGATCCCGAAGGGCATCGACCCGAACAGGGTTCGCGCCCCTCGTCCGCGCTAGCGCCCGCTAGACCCTGACGAGCAGGGTGCCGGCGGCCCGGTCGTGCAGACCGCGCTGGTCGGCATCCATGATCACGGCGGGCACGAACAGGCACACGAGAGCCGTGCGCAGCGCCGCCCGCCAGAACGCGAGCCGACCGGGTACGAGCGGCACGACGCGCATCCCGAGCAGCAGATGCCCGATGCCGCCGTTCACGACGAGCAGGAACAGCAGCTGGATGCCGCCGAACAGCCCCAGCGTGATGAACCCGTTGGTCTGCCACGGCCCGGTCGGGAAGAACGCGACCGAGAGCCCCGTCGCGATCGCCCAGTCGATTCCGAGGGCGAGGATGCGACGGCCGGGTCTCGCGATCGACCGCGGACCGGACTCGGGGAGGCCGAGACGCTCGCCGGGCCAACGCTGCTCGACGCCGTGCTGATCGGCCGGGTCGCTCACGGCATCCAGCCTAGGCGTCACCCGCCCCGTAACATCCCCGAAACATGAGCGTGACCCTCGGGAAACGGCCCTCCCTTAGCCTCGCCTTCGAGGCTGCGCCCAGCAGCCCTGCCCGATCGACGGCCCACTGGAGTACCACCCATGTCCAAGCCCCTGTTCAGCGACTCGTCCGAGGTGCTGAAGTTCATCAAGGACACGGATGTCAAGTTCCTCGACATCCGGTTCACCGACCTTCCCGGCATCCAGCAGCACTTCAACATCCCGGCGGCGACCGTCGACGAGGACTTCTTCTCGGTCGGCCAGCTGTTCGACGGATCGTCGATCCGCGGCTTCCAGTCGATCCACGAGTCGGACCTGCAGCTCATCCCGGACATCTCGACGGCGTACGTCGACCCGTTCCGCACGGAGCGCACGCTCATCATCATCTTCGACATCTACAACCCGCGGAACGGCGAGGTCTACGGCCGTGACCCGCGCCAGGTCGCCAAGAAGGCGGAGAAGTACCTCGCGTCGACCGGCATCGCCGACACCGCGTTCTTCGCCCCCGAGGCCGAGTTCTTCATTTTCGACGACGTGCGCTACGAGGTGAAGCAGAACAAGAGCTTCTACGAGGTGGACTCCGACGAGGCCTCCTGGAACTCGGGCCGGCTCGAGGAGGGCGGCAACCTCGCCAACAAGACGCCGTACAAGGGCGGCTACTTCCCCGTCTCGCCGGTCGACAAGCACGCCGACCTGCGCGACGACATCGTGCTCAAGCTCATCGAGGTCGGCCTCGAGGTCGAGCGCTCGCACCACGAGGTCGGCACCGCCGGTCAGGGCGAGATCAACTACAAGTTCGACACGATGGTGCACGCCGCCGACGACATCCTGAAGTTCAAGTACATCGTCAAGAACACGGCGCTCGAGTGGGGCAAGGTCGCGACCTTCATGCCGAAGCCGCTCATGGGCGACAACGGCTCCGGCATGCACACCCACCAGTCGCTCTGGAACGACGGCAAGCCGCTGTTCTATGACGAGAACGGCTACGGCGGACTCTCCGACGTCGCGCGCTGGTACATCGGCGGCATCCTCAAGCACGCGTCGTCGCTCGCCGCGTTCACCAACCCGACCGTCAACTCGTACCACCGGCTCATCCCCGGCTTCGAGGCCCCGGTCAACCTGGTGTACTCGGCCGGCAACCGCTCGGCCTCGATCCGTATCCCGATCACGGGCACAAACCCGAAGGCCAAGCGCATCGAGTTCCGGGCGCCCGACGCCTCGGGCAACCCGTACCTCGCCTTCGCCGCCCAGCTCATGGCGGGCCTCGACGGCGTGAAGAACAAGATCGAGCCGCACGAGCCGGTCGACAAGGACCTGTACGAGCTCCCGCCGGAGGAGGCGAAGGGCATCCCGCAGTTGCCGGGTTCGCTCGACGCCGCCCTGGCCGCGCTCGAGGCCGACCACG
>NZ_JBMRCP010000120.1:0-4922 GCF_057350545.1 Pseudolysinimonas sp.
AACGCCTCCCACTCGAGCAGCTCGGCGTGCGCGTACGCCGCCTCGATGAGCTCGTTCTGGTTGGCGTTGAAGACGATCGCCGCTTGCTCGGGCCAGAGCTTCGTGATGTCCTTGAGGCGACCCGCGATGTCGGCGACCATCGAGTGCACGCGGTCGGTGAGCAGCTGACGCTGCGCGTCGGGTCCGCGCACGACGCCGATCGACCGGGCGCGCGACCCGAAGTCGACGATGCTCTGCCCGAAGGCCCGCAGGCCCGAGCGGTTGACCGCGACCTCGCCCACCTGCGAGGCGACGACGCCGGCGATGGCGGCGGCATCCGCGTTCTTGAACTGCTTCGCGTAGTCGGCGAGCAGACGCTTCGCGACGAGCTGCAGCAGCACGTTGTTGTCGCCCTCGAAGGTCACGTAGATGTCGAGGTCCTGACGCAGCTGAACGAAGCGGTTCTCGGCGAGGAAGCCCGCGCCGCCGCACGCCTCACGCGCCTCCTGCAGGATGTCGAGCGCCGACCAGGTCGAGAACGGCTTGAGAGCCGCCGCGAGGGTCTCGAGCTCCTGGCGATCGGCATCCGTCGCCTTCTCGCCGGCCTTGAAGACGTCGTGGAACTTCTCGAGCAGCCGCTCGTGCGCGAACGACATCGCGTACGTCGTCGCGAGGCGCGTGAGCAGTCGGCGCTGGTGGCGCTGGTAGTCGAGCAGCACGATCTCCTCACCGTTCGGCCCGTCGGCGAACTGCCGACGCTCCGACCCGTAGGTGATCGCGATCTTGAGCGCCAGCTTGCTCGCGACGGTCGCGGCGCCGTCGAGCGAGACACGGCCCTGCACGAGGGTGCCGATCATCGTGAAGAATCGGCGCCCCGGGCTCGCGATGCTCGAACGGTAGACCCCGTTCTCGTCGACGTCGCCGTAGCGGTTGAGCAGGTTCGTGCGCGGCACGCGCACGTCGGTGAAATGCAGGCGGCCGTTGTCGATGCCGTTGAGCCCGCCCTTGATGCCGTCGTCGTCGCCGCCGACGCCGGGCAGGAACTGGTCGCCGTCGCGGATCGGCACGTAGAGCGCGTGCACGCCGTGGTTCACCCCGCCGACGATGAGCTGCGCGAACACGACGGCGGCCTGACCGTGCAGTGCGGCGTTGCCCAGGTAGTCCTTCCACGCGGCGCGGAAGGGCGTCTGGATGACGAACTCGTCGGCCTCGGGATCGAACGTCGCGGTGGTGCCGATGCTCGCGACGTCGGAGCCGTGGCCGGTCTCGGTCATCGCGAACGCGCCGGGAACCGCGAGGCTCATCGCGCCCGGCAGGAACTTGTCGTGGTGGTACTCGGTGCCGAGGTGCATGATCGCGGCCGCGAAAAGGCCCCACTGCACGCCGCCCTTGATCTGCAGCGACGGGTCGGCGATCGCGATCTCCTCGAACTGCGCGAGGTTGCCGCCGTGGTCGTCGTGACCTCCGAGCCGGCTCGGGAACGCGCGCAACACGGTGCGCTCCTCGACGAGGCGCTGCAGCTGCCCGAGCACGCGTTCGCGCTGCTGCTCCATCGTGTGCCCCGGGATGCGGTGGAACTCGTCGCGCGCCATGAGCTCGCGCGACTTCAGGCGCACGTCCTTCCACCGGCCGAGCAGCAGTTCGCCGAGGGCGGCGACATCCACCTTCGGGTCGTCGCTCGGCGTCGCGTCGGTGGTGCGGTCCACGAGATCCGTCATGGTTTCACGGTACGACCGGATGTCGGACAGGCGGGGAATCGTCGTCGAGGTGCACAACCCGGGGTGAGCACGTCCCCCGCCGCCCTTGTGGACGATCTACAACTGAGCCCGTTCGGCTTGGGAGGGTTCGACAGCCGACGGCGCTACAGGTTGTTCGTCGAAAACGTGTCGCACGCCCCGACGCCCTGCGTGTAGCCGGTGCGGAACCACGCCTGCCGCTGCTCGCTCGAGCCGTGGGTCCAGGTCTCGGGGTTCACGTTGCCGTCGCCGAGGTTCTCCTGGATGTAGTCGTCACCGACGACGTTCGCGGCGTTGAGCGCATCCGTGATCTCGGCATCCGTCGGCTCCTTGAGCAGCGCGATGCCGCTCGAGTCCTCGACGTCGGATGCCGCGGCCACCCAGGCGCCCGCGTAGCAGTCGGCCTGCAGTTCGAGCCGCACGCCGTCGGAGGTCGGGCCCGAATCCTGCAGGTTCAGCCCGTCCATCGTGCCGACGATGTTCTGGATGTGGTGCCCCCACTCGTGGGCGACGATGTACATCTGCGCGAGGGGCCCGCCGCTCGCACCGAACTGCGACTGCAGCTGTCCGTAGAACGCGGTGTCGATGTACACGCGCTGGTCGGGCGGGCAGTAGAACGGGCCGACCGCGCTCGTGGCGTTGCCGCATCCGGTCTGCACCGATCCGTCGAAGAGCGTCAGCGCGGGGGCGACGTAACCGTCGACCTGAGTCTCCCAGTAGAGATCGAGCGACGTGGCTGCCCCCAGCATGCGGCAGTCGACGTTCTCGTTCGCGTCCTCTCCGGTGAGGCAACCGTCGAGCGGCGTCTCCTCGACCTGCTGACCTCCGCCGTCGCCGCCGAGGATCGGGGCGAGGCCGCTGAGGTCGACCCCGAGCAGCGGGCCGATGATGAGGAGGGCGATCACGACGAGGCCACCGCCACCGGCGCCGATCGCGGCGTTGCGGCCCCGGCGCGAGACACGGCCGCCCCGGATGTCGGCGTCGTCATTGAAGGTCATGGAGGAACGCTACCGGGGCAGCCACCTCGTCGCCCCCTCTTACTCAGCGGCGGGGAGGACCAGGCTCAGCGAGACCAGGAGAAGAGTGCGTCGTGCAACGCCATGAGGTCGTCGACCATCGCCGTCGTCGGCGCCAGGCACGACGGATCGGTCTCGCCCGGGCATCCCGAGTCGTTCCACTCCGCCGTGGAGGTCGCAGCGGCGACGGCGGCCGCCTGCGAGTCGGCGAGGTCGGCGACCTGCGGCTGCGGGCTGAGCGCGAAGTCGGCGATGCCGGTGCCGCCGAAGACGATCTGGATCGACGTCGCCACCAGACCGCCGCCGCTGAGCGAGAGCGAGTAGTCGATGCCGCCGCTCACCGCCGCGACGTCGGTGCAGCCCGACGCGAGCCATCCGTCGCGCCACTCGTCGAGCTGTCCGCGCAACTCCTCCACCGTCGCGAAGAACTCGTCGTCGACGGCCGGGATGCCGGTCACCGGTCCGTCACCGGAACCGCCCGGGATGTCAGGGTCGGGCGGATCGAGCGGCACCGTGGTCTGCGCGCAGCCAACGAGCAGGAGAGCGGGGAGCAGGAAAGCCGCGGCGGCGGCGAGGGATCTGTTTCTCATGACGCCGACGGTAGGAAACGCGGTGGGGGCGCGGGGCCGTCGTACGGCCGGTGCAAGCGCCCCGCAACGGCGCTATGCGGAACGTTGCAGGCGGTACAGCACGTGGCGGCGGAGCGAGCTGCCCTCGGGCACGCTCGGGTGGTCGAAATCGTCGGCGGGGTCGCGGGTCATGCCGAGCCGCTCCATGACAGCACGCGAGCGGATGTTGCCGACCGACGTGAACGACACGACGGCGTCGAGGGTGAGCTCGCGCCACGCGTAGTCGAGAGCGGCGCGCGCGGCCTCGGTGGCGAAGCCGCGACCCCACGCGACGCGCGCGAGCCGCCAGCCGATCTCGATCGCGGGAGCGAAGTGCGCGTCGAAGCCGACCGGGTTGAGCCCCGTGAAGCCGAGGAACCCGCCGTCGTACTCCACCGCCCAGAGCCCCCAGCCGCGGTCGGCGAGTGCCCCGCCGAGGCGGTCGAACGCCGTGTCGGCCTGAGCCCGGTCGAGGGTCGCGGGGAAGAACTCCATGACCTCCGGATCGGCGTTCAGCGCCGCCCACGCATCGCGGTCGGAGTCGCGCCACCCGCGCAACAGCAGGCGCTCGGTGGTCAGCTCGGCCGTCACGCCGCCTCCGACGACGCCGCGACCACCTCGAGCACGCCCTCGCCGTAGGCCTCGAGCTTCTTCTCGCCGACGCCGCTGATCGTGCCGAGCTCGTCGAGCGACCCGGGCTTCGTGACCGCGATGCCGCGCAGGGTGGCGTCGCCGAACACGATGTACGCCGGAACGCCCTGCTCGCGCGCGACCCCGGCCCGCCACTCCCGCAGCTTCTCGAACAGCCCGCGCGACCCCTCGGGCAGCTCGACCCCCGCCGTCTTCTTCGCCGCCCGGGCGCGCCGCTCGGGTTCGCGTCGCAGCAGCACCTGCCGCGACCCGTCGAGCACGCCGGCCGCGGCCTCGGTGATGCCGAGCGTGCCGTACTCGCCCTGCACCGCGAGCAGACCCTGCGCGAGCAGCTGTCGCACGACTCCGCGCCACTCCTGCTCGTTCAGCTCGGAGCCGATGCCGAAGGTCGAGAGCTCGTCGTGCCGGTGCTGCCGCACGCGGTCGGTCTCGCGCCCGAGCAGGATGTCGATGAGCTGCCCCGCGCCGAAACGTTGATTGCGCTCGCGTTGCAGCCGCACGACGGTCGACAACAGCTTCTGCGCCGGGACGGTGCCGTCGAACGCCTCGGGCGGCGACAGGCAGGTGTCGCAGTTGCCGCACGCCTCGCTGTTCTGCCCGAAGTACCCGAGCAGCTGGACGCGTCGACAGGAGACCGTCTCGCAGAGCGCGAGCATCGCGTCGAGGTGCTGGCCCATGCGTTGCTTGTGCGCCCGATCGCCCTCGCCGTCGTCGATCATGCGGCGCTGCTGCACGACGTCTTGCAGCCCGTAGGCGAGCCACGCGGTCGATGGCAGGCCGTCGCGGCCCGCGCGGCCCGTCTCCTGGTAATAGCCTTCCAGCGATTTCGGCAGGTCGAGGTGGCAGACGAAGCGCACGTCCGGCTTGTCGATGCCCATGCCGAAGGCGATCGTCGCCACCATCACGATGTTGTCTTCGCGCAGGAAGCGCGC
>NZ_JBMRCP010000121.1:0-35010 GCF_057350545.1 Pseudolysinimonas sp.
AAGCAGTTCAAGAACGCGGATGCCGCCGCCATCGCCGGCGTCGTCGCCTCGCAGGTGGGCGAGGTCGCGGTCAACCGCTCGGGCCTGCGGGCCTTCGGGCAGAGCATCGTCGACTTCGGCTCGCGCGCCCGCTCGATCGGCTACGTGCGCGGCGCCGACGCCCAGCGTCAGCTGCTCACCGACCGCGTGCACACGATGGTCGCCGACATCGCGGGTCGCCTCAAGGACATCTCGAAGCTCTCGCCCGAGCAAGCGGCGATCGTCTTCAACGCCAACCAGAACGAGCTCATCGAGGCGGCGTACGCGCACGCCGAGCTGCTCGAGTGGGAGGCGTTCACGGATGCCGTCGACGGTGTGAAGGACGAGGGCACCAAGCAGGTGCTCACCTGGCTGCGCGACCTCTTCGGGTTCACGCTCATCGAGAAGCACCTCGCCTGGTACCTCATCAACGGCCGCCTCTCGACGGCCCGGGCGACGGCGATCACCGACTACATCGATGACCGTCTGCTGCCCCGCGTGCGGAAGCATGCGCTCGACCTCGTCGACGCCTTCGGGTTCACGCAGGAGCACCTGCGCGCGCCGATCTCGTCGGGCGCCGAGAAGCAGCGCCAGGATGAGGCCCGCGCCTACTACGCCGACCTGCGCGCCTCGGGCAAGGCTCCCGCCGCCGAGACCGCCGCGAAGACCGCCAAGCCGTAGCCCGCCACCGCGGGCTGAGTGCCGCGCGCAGCGCGGTGTATCGAAGCCGCCCCCGAGCAAGACTCGGTGGTCGAGTAGCCCGCGCAGCGGGCGTGTCGAGACCTCCCTCGGGTCTCGATACGCGCCCGCGGCGCTACTCGACCACCGAGGCGTGAGGGCTACGGGGCCGGGAGGGCGGCGACCACGAGCCGCGCGAGTTCTTCGGGCTTGGTGAACATCGGCCAGTGCCCCGTCGGCAGTTCGACGATCTCGACGTTCTTCACGGCCTTGAGCTCCGCGACGAACGGATGGTCGGCGGCCATGAGCTCTCGCAGCGTCGCCTCCGACATCTCGCTCGTGATGACGGTGACCGGCACGTCGTAGCGCCGGGGGTCGGAGAGCACCTGCTTCTCGGTCGCGACCTTCTCGGGGATCGGGATCGCACGCGCCTCGAACGCCGCCCAGATGGCGTCGTCCATGTCGGCGACGGTCTCGTCGTCGAAGACCATCTTGTTCGGCAGCGGCACCATGCCGTCTTCGGCTTCGAACTCGTCGTTGATGACGCCGCCCTCGCCGAGCGGGCCGGAGTCGACGTAGATCACCTTCGCGATGCGCTCGGGCCGGGCATCCACGACGCCGTGCGCGACCGCGCCACCGCCGGAGTGGCCGACGAGCACGACCGGGCCGGCCGCGGCATCCACGAGCTCGATCACGTGGTCGATCTGGTCGCGCAGTCCGACCTCCGGGTCGGCGGGGACGAGCCCCGGGAGCGTGATGGGCCGCGGCGTGTGACCGGCGGCCTCGATGGCGGGGAGCACGGGCTCCCAGGCGGTCGCGTCGAGCCAGAAGCCGGGGATGAGGATGACGTCCATTCCCCGACGCTAGGCGGCACCGCCGACAGCCGTCAGCCCGCGACGAGGAACACGACGTCGGTCGGGCAGCCGGCGGGAATGTGCATGTCGTCGGACACGGCGGGCACGCCCCCACCGCCGAGCCACACGGGGTCGCCGTCGTCGTGCGGCGTCCCGTCGATCACGAGGGAGCCGTCCTCCCACGCGACCATGGCCCGCGGGAAGACGGGCGTCACGGTCCCCTCCGGGGTCGTCACCGTGACGCAGTCGTCGGTGATGTCGAGCGCCCCGACGAGGAGGGCATCCATCCCCGCGTTCTGCGGCGGGATGACCGCGACCGTGTCGGGGTCGAGCGGCGCGACCGAGCAACCGGCGAGCACGAGGATGCCGGCGACCGCGGCCACCGTCTTCACGACGGGCTCTCCGGCAGGTCGGCGAGCGCCGCCATCCAGCTCGGCCGCCGCGGCAGCTCACGTCCGTCGTCGGCCGTCGAGCCCCACGCGAACGGTTCGGGCTCGGCATCCGGGGTCTCGAAGAGTTCACCCACATGCGCCCCGTCGATCGCCACCCGCCACCGCCGGTCACCGCACGGTGTGAACGTCGCGAGGCCGGAGGCGGTCGCGAACTCCGGGGGAGGCCCGTCCATGCCCTCAGCGTAGGTGCGACCCTCCGCCTCGGGAACCCACGCCCAGGGCATACTCGGGGTCGTGACCATCCCCACCGTGCCCCGGCGCACCGGCGGTGCCGCGATCGCGGCGCTCGTGCTCGGCATCGTCTCGTTCCTCGGGGCGCTGCTGTGCGGCATCCGCTGGTCGGGGATCGAACTGCTCACCTACGCGATGCTGCCGCTGCTGCTCGGCGGCGTCGCCGTCGTGGTCGGGATCGTCGCGCTCGCCACCGCGCACCGCCGTGGGGGCGGCGGCTTCGGGTCCGCGCTGACGGGCGTCATCCTCGGGCCGCTCGCGCTCGTCGCGCTGTTCGTGGGGCGCTACCTCGGTGAAGAGCACCTGGGCTTCCCTTACCCGGGGTGAGGCGGGCGGAAACGGGAGAACCCCCGCGCGGTTCTTGCGAACACGGGGCGGGGGTTCTGGAGTGGCTCCGACCGGCGTCGATCCGGTGACCTTCCGGTTTCAGTCATGTTCTGATCCCTCCGCGCATGCGTGGTTCTTGGTCATGCGGACAGCGATTCTCCGTTCGCGGAGGCTCCGGGCGACGCGCGCCGACCCACGGGGGACGCGGCGCGGGACCCGGAGTCTCGCGTCGGTAGACGCGCATCCGTGCAGATCATTCGACGTTGTCGCTAAGGTGAATCGACTATTAGCGAGGAACCATGGCCCGACTTCGAAGTGCCGTCGGTCTGTTCTTTTCCGTCTTGGCGGCGGGCGTCGGAATCGTCGCCTCCTATTTGGCGGCGCAGGCCGCCAATGCTTTGATCTTCTTCTGGGTTGTCGTCCCTATCGCGCTCGTCGTGGCGATCTGCTACCTCCTGGTTCCGCGCCTACTATCAGTCGTTAAGAAGGTTCAGGCTCACGACTCCCTAGCGGAACGTGTCGGCTCGCTCAGCTCGGAGCTAGAGGTCAGCCAACTCGAGGTCGAGCAGTTGCGGGCCGCGGTTGCTAAGAGTCGCGAACTTGGGATGCAAGAGGGCAGAGCCGAGATCCTTGGCGCGGTACGTGCGGGTGCCGCGTCAGCGCCGACCCTGACTGGCGTGTCCGACTACGCCGGCGAGATCGTCCTCGTTGGCCGCGCGCCCGATTCGATCCCGCTCGGGGCTTGGTACACCGTAAGTTCGACCAATTCGGATCGGGTGTGGGGCGTAGTTGAAGTCTTGAGCGCGGACCCGAAGTCGGTCGTTCTGCGCTGTGTTCGCCCGCTGGTGCCACGCTACTGGGAGGCCTTGGCGGAGAGGATCGAGTTGGACGACTCACCGCCTGCTGACGTCGTACTGGTGCCATTTGAGGTGCCAGACTCTCGACCCGCGAAGGCGGCAGCGGTCGTGACAGAATCAACCGAGGAGAACTGATGGCCCCGAAGTTTGTGTCGCGCCTCAAGGTCGCGGCTCTTGTCACGCCGACCGAGGCGGCCTTCAACGGCGGCAAGGACAAAGGCATCGAGGTCGGGGACGTTGTCATTCTCTATCGCGCCGTTGAGATCAAGGACCCGGATTCAGGCGAGCGTCTCGGGGGGGTCGAGGTGCCGCGAGCTTCCTTTGCGGTCAACCTCGTTGGGGACCGTTATTGCGTCGCAAAGGTTACTGATCGTGCCCCGATGGAGTTCAGTAACCCTCTCCGAGTGCGCCCGTTGAAGACGCTCACGCTTGACGAACACGAGGTCGACGAAGACACGATTCTGATCGTTGTCGGTGAGAACGCCTCAGTCAGGCGGGAAGAAAAGGCTGCAGCCGAAGATACGCCCTTCTAGAGCGATTCGGTTCTTGATCCTGTAAGAAATTCGGTTGTCGTAGCGCGGCGGCTGTCGTGATCAAATCGAGGCGTCCGCCTTCTTGCCTGCTGTCTGTGGTTCCCTTTGACTTCGGTCATGGCAGAGATGCGGCGGGCGACCAAGATCACCTTGTGGGTGCTTGGCGGAGCGCTCGTGCTTCTCGTAGCAGCTGTCTACCTGGCTGTCCTGTTCGTCGGGTCCGTCGCTCAGTCGTTCTTGAACCCGCGAGGCACCGAGTTCACCGCGTCGGATGCGTCGTGCACGCGAGTCTCGGACACCGAGGCCTTGATCGCGTTGACCGTGTCTCCGATCAGACCCGGATCCGTGATGTCGGTCAGTGTCGAAGACGTGGACATCCGCGGCGGTCAGCTTTCCGGGGTTGCCGCCTTGCCGGAGGAGCTCGAACTCCCTGACCTACACGAGGCCGAGTGGACGGCGATGGTCCGCGACCTTGATGATGACAACCCGTTCATCGATGCCGAACAAGAGCCTCAGAGGGTCGTCTTGCGGCTGACCCGCGAGCCCGAAGCTCAGGTGACAGTCGAGACGATGACGCTTTGGTTCGCGTACGGGGAACCAGCGGCTCGGCAAGACATCCCGCTCGTAGTCGAGTGGGGGAGGACGTGCGCGGCCTCCCTCGCTGAGTGACAAGCCGACGATCGGCGGAAACGGGAGAACCCCCGCGCGGTTCTCACGAACACGGGGCGGGGGTTCTGGAGTGGCTCCGACCGGCGTCGATCCGGTGACCTTCCGATTTTCAGTCGGACGCTCTACCAACTGAGCTACAGAGCCTCTCGTGGCCATCTCTGACCGGTGTGGAAAGAGCCTCCCCGTGAGGAGAGGCTCCCATCCGCGACCCTGACGGGACTTGAACCCGCGACCTCCGCCGTGACAGGGCGGCACGCTAACCAACTGCGCTACAGGGCCATGCTTGTTCAGTTGTGGGTACTTCCATTATGTGTCGGCCGATCTGAACAGTGACCCCAACGGGATTCGAACCCGTGCTGCCGCCGTGAAAGGGCGGTGTCCTAGGCCACTAAACGATGGGGCCGCGCTAGTCGCACAGCAACCGACGGTCAAGCATACGTTCGGCGCGGCGGAAACGCCAATCCGGATGGTCGCCCCGCGATGTCACAGGAAGAAGTCGGCGACGAGGGCGCCGATGCACAGGGCGGGTGCCGCGACGAAGAGCGCGAGGCCGACCCGCACGAGCACGACGGTGCGTCGCGCGACCCGGCGATCGTCGGCTCCGCCGGGCCACACCGCCGCGGCGAGAACGACGTTCATGACGCCCGCGAGCACCGCTCCGGTCCAGAACACCCGCTCGTAGGAGTCGGTGATGACACCCGCGAACCAGCCCGACATGATGACGGCCCCGCACACGATCGCGGTCGAGAGCGCGGCCACCCCGAAGACCACGTGCGCCGTCCGCTCGGCACGTTCGCGGAGCGTCCCCTCGTCAGCCTCGTCAGCCCCGTCCGCGCGCGAGATGCCGAAATCTGCGGCTCCAGGCGCGCGACGTGCGCGTATATGGGCATCTCGCGCGCCGTCACCCCGGTCGTCCACGCCCCGAGCCTCGAAGCAGCGTGGGCGGTCGGCAACGGGGTTGACGGCGGGGTCGCGGACACCCCGCGGATGAGCCGGGCGGCGGGCGACCCCTGAACTAGGTTCAAGTCGCCGTTGAGGGTTGTTGTTAGTGTTGCCGGTGTTGTTCCTGTGACGGCGCATCCGGCCGCGCGGGAAGACAGGGGATTCAGATGGGACGCACGTCCAGCCGGGGGGCTCGCGACGCGGGACGCACGAGCGTCGTCGCGCGTGGCATCCGTGTGCTCGCGGGAGCCGCCGCCCTCTCCTTCCTCGCCGTCGCCGGCATCCTCGCTCCCGCGCCCGCCTTCTCCGTGCAGACGGCCGACTACCCGTCGTGGGAGGAGGTCGTCGCCGCACAGCGGAACGAGTCGCAGGCGAAGGCGCTCCGCGCGACCCTCGAGGGCCAGCTGCAGGGTCTGCAGGACGAGGCACAGCGCACGCAGGACGAGGCCAACGCCAAGGGCGAGATCTACGCCGAGGCGCAGCAGGCGTACGACGAGCAGAGCATCATCACCCAGTCGCTGCTCGATCAGACCGCCGCCGCCCAGGCGGAGGCCGACGAGGCGTACGCCGTCGCGGCCCAGGTGATCGCGGAGATGAGCAAGGGCGGCGCCGGCACCGACCTCACCCCGCGCCTCTTCACCTCGCCCGGCTCGCCCGACGTGCTGCTCAACCGGCTCGAGATCAGCCGCGTGCTCGGCGAGCGGTACGCCGGCCTCTACTCGAAGGCCCTCGAGCTGAGGAACACCGCCGACGCGCTCGCCGACCAGGCCGAAGTCGCACAGACGCTCCTCGAAGAGCTGCGGATCATCGCAGAGAAGGCATTCCAGGAGGCCCAGGCCGCCGCGATCGCCGCCGCCGAGAAGCTCGCGCAGACCGAGAAGGAGATCGTCGAGGTGCGGTCGCGCATCGAGTACCTCGCGGGCCTCCGCGAGGCGACGACCGCCGAGTACAACGCCGGCATCCAGGCCCAATGGGGCGCGGGCGCCGAGGGTCAGATCAGCCAGACCGGCTACGCGCGACCCCACTCGGGCTACATCACCTCGCACTTCGGGATGCGGTTCAACCCCGTCTCGGGCGATTGGCAGCTGCACACCGGCACCGACCTGGCGGGCGGCGGCTGCGGCGCGCCCATCCGTGCGGCGCACGCCGGCACCGTCACCTACGCGGGCTGGCAGGGCTCGTGGGGCTACTACGTGCAGATCGACCACGGCGACGGCACCGGATCGGGCTACGCCCACATCCAGGCTGGCGGCATCGGCGTGCACATCGGCCAGGAGGTCGGGCCCGGACAGCAGATCGCCAAGGTGGGTTCGACGGGTCAGTCGACCGGCTGCCACCTGCACTTCATCATCCGCAAGAACGGTCAGGTCACAGACCCGGTCAAGTTCATGCGCGACCAGGGCGCGGCACTCGGCTAGCGCCACTGGCAGGGGGGACATGTGATGGCGGACGGCAAGCGTCGGAGGCGGGCGATCGCGGCAGGCGTGCCGGCGACCCTGCTGCTCGCGTTCGCGAACCCGACGGCGGCGATGGCGCTCCGGCAGCCCGACTACCCGTCGTGGGACGAGGTCGAGCAGGCCCGCCGCGACGAGGCCACCGCCCAGGCGAAGGTCGACGAGATCGAGGGCATCCTCATCCGGCTCGAAGCCGACGCCGCCGAGTACAACCGCGTCGCGCTCGAGCTCGCCGAGGAGTTCCTCCTGTCGCAGGCGGCACTCGAGGCCGCGACCGCGAAGCTCGACCGCCTCACGGCGCAGGCGGATGATGCGCAGACGAAGGCGGACGAGTCGGAGCAGCGCGTGGCCGTACTCGTCGCGCAACTCGCGCGCGGCGGCAGCGGCGACGTGACCCTCGGACTGCTGCTCGGCTCGGCCGACGACACCGACGCCCTGCTCCGTCGACTCGGGATGGCCGACCGCCTCTCGACCGCGTCGGCCGCGATGCTCACGCAGGCGACCTACGACAAGAAGACGGCCGAGGCGCTCGCGCAGGATGCCCGCGCGGCCGAGCGCCAGCGGCAGCAGCTCGCCGACGACGCGGAGGAGGCCCGCGACGTCGCGCTCGCACCCGCCGACGCGGCGCAGGCGAAGGCGGATGCGCAGCGCGCCCACGTCGACCGGATGTACGCGCAGCTCGCGGCGCTCAAGGGCACCACGCTCGAGACGGAGCGCGAATATCAGGAGGGTCTCGCGGCGAACCCACCGTCGAGCCCGCCGCCCACGACGCCGACCAACCCGCCCACGACGCCGTCGAACCCGACCAACCCGCCGACCGCTCCGCCGGTGACGCCGCCGCCCGTGTCCTCCGCGGTGGAGACGGCGATCGCCTTCGCGACCGCTCAGGTCGGCGACCGCTACCAGCTCGGTGGGATGGGTCCTGACGCGTGGGACTGCTCGGGTCTCGCCAAGGCCTCCTATGCCGCGGCCGGTGTGTACATCGGCACGCACTCGTCGACCGACCAGTACAACCGGATGTCGGCGCTCGGCCGACTCGTGCCGATCGCGCAGGTGCAGCGCGGCGATCTGGTCTTCTACTCCGACGGCGGATCGGCTTCCAACCCGCGCAAGTACCACGTCGCGATCTACCTCGGGAACGGAAAGATGATCGAGGCGCCGAACCCTTCCGCTCCGGTTCGCATCGTCAACCTGAGGCAGGGGGATCTGGTTCCCTTCGCGGGCAGGCCCACCGGCTGACACAATCGGGGGATGCGCCGCACGATGAGAGCCTCCCTCGCCGGATTCACCGCGCTCGCCGCCGCCGTCGTGCTGGCCGGGTGCGGCACGGGCGGCGCGCCCGCTCCGACCCCGTCGACCGAGTCGCCGACGCCGACGGCTGCTCCGCCGGTCGAGACGTCGGCACCCGCCGATCCGACGACGATCGGCAGCCTGCCGGGCAGCGCGTTCCTGCGGGTGTCCGCGGTCGCCGAGGCCGGGGGCGAGGAGGTGCGGCTGCAGCTCACCTTCTCGCGCGCCGCGACGAAGACGACTCAAGCCGAGGCGTTCCAGGCGGTGCTCGACGAGTGCCCGAACGCCATCCAGTCACAGCTCGACATCTTCACCGGCTTCGAACCGACCGGCGTGATCGTCTCGAAGCTCGAGACCGAGGGCGACTGGCCCGACGGCGTCACGTTCGCGGTCGCGGCCGGCGGTCAGATCGCCTCGATCGGCGAAGGCCGCAACGTCGCGCCGAGCACCGACGAGCCCGGGATGTTCGGCTGCACCGTGCCGATCATCACCGGACCGGGCGACGCCACCTTCACGAGCCTGCTGCTCGGCGAGCCCGCGGTGAACGACCGCACCGACTTCGACCGTCAGCTCGAGCGCGGGCTCTTCGGGTTCGAATCCGACTCCGGCTCGGCCGAGCCGATCCGCTGGCGCGACTGCGTCATCCAGCTCTCGTCGTCGGCGCAGCGCCTCGCGACCGAGAACGCCTGGGTGCTGCCGGGCGAGTGGGGCGACGGGTGCCTGATCGGCGACGGCGGCACCGTCTAGCCCGACCATCGGTCGTCGAGTAGCGCCGAAGGCGCGTGTCGAGACGCGGTGGGGTCTCGACACGCCGCTGCGCGGCTACTCGACCACCGAGATGGCTGAGCGGCTAGTCGACCACCGAGATGGCTGCGCGGCTACTCGACCGCCGAGAGGGTCAGTGCGCGGCGGGGACGTACGCGGCGTAGCTCGCCGCGACGATCGACTCGGCCTCGGCCTTGTCGCCCCAACCCTCGGTCTTGACCCACTTGCCGGGCTCGAGGTCTTTGTAGTGCTCGAAGAAGTGCTCGATCTCTTTGCGCTTGTACTCGGGCACGTCGTTCAGGTCTTGGATGTGGTCCCAGCGCGGGTCCTTCGCGGCGACGGCGAGGATCTTCGCGTCGCCCCCCCCGTCATCCGTCATCTTGAAGACGCCGACGACGCGCACGTTCATGCCGATGCCGGGGAAGAGCGGGTACTCGCCGATGACGAGCACGTCGAGCGGGTCGCCGTCGTCGGCGAGAGTGTTCTCGAAGAAGCCGTAGTCGGTGGGGTACTCCATCGGCGTGAAGAGCACGCGATCGAGCATGACGCGACCGGTCACGTGATCGACTTCGTACTTGTTGCGGCTGCCCTTCGGGCACTCGATCACGACGGAATAGCTCTGCGACATGGCCCTAACGTTAGTCGATGGGATCTTTCCGTCCTTCCCTCCCGGCGGCCGTCGCGGCCGTGCGTTCGGCGGTGCGCGCGAGCCTCCCCGATGAGGGTCTCGTGCTCGTCGCGCTGTCGGGCGGACCCGACTCCCTCGCCCTGTTGTCGGCGGCGATCTTCGAGGCGCCCGGCCGGGTCGGGGCGGTGATCGTCGACCACGCTCTCCAGGAGGGGTCGGATGCCGTGGCCGAGCGGGCGAGGAAGCAGGCCGACGCGCTCGGGTCGGTCAGCACGCGCGTCGTGCGGGTCGCCGTGTCGTCGGATTCCGGTCGCGGGCCCGAGGCCGCCGCACGTGAGGCCCGCTACTCCGCGCTGTCGTCGGTGGCGCAGGAGCTCGGCGCCGTCGCGGTGCTGCTCGGCCACACCCTCGACGACCAGGCGGAGAGCGTGCTGCTCGGCCTCGCCCGCGGCAGCGGCGGCGGTTCGTTGCAGGGCAAGGCGCGTGAGGCGGGGCTCTACCGCCGGCCCCTGCTCGGCATCCGTCGCGCGACCACGGTGCAGGCCTGCGCCGATCAGGGGCTGGAGCCCTGGGCCGACCCGCACAACGACGACCCGACCTTCTCCCGCGTGCGGGTGCGCCGGAACGTGCTGCCGGTGCTCGAGGCGGAGCTGGGCCCGGGCGTCGCCGAGGCGCTCGCGCGCACCGCCGAGAGTCTGCGCGAAGACGAGGACGCCTTCGCCACGATGATCGACGAGGTCGCCGAGGAGCTCGCCGAGTTCATCGACGGAGGGATCGCGGTGCCCGTCGCGGCGCTCGCCGCCAACCCGGCAGCGCTGCGGCAGCGCATCATCCGGTTCGTCGTACGCAGCGAGTTCGGCGTCTCGCTCAGCCGCACCCACACGCTCGAGGTCGCGCGGCTCGTCACCGACTGGCACGGGCAGGGTCCGGTCGACGTACCCGGAGTCCGCGTGGTCAGATCGAATGGAAGAATCGAGTTCCGCGCGAGGGACACGACGCAGAGCGAGGACGACAGTGGACACGACTGACATCGAGGGCGACCTCAGCGAGGTGCTCTACACGCAGGAGCAGATCCACGCCCGGATCGCCGAGCTCTGCCGCCGCATCGAGACGGACTACGAGGGCCGCGAGCTGCTCATCGTCGGGGTGCTCAAAGGCGCCGTCATGGTGATGGCCGACCTCGCGCGCGAGCTGAAGCGCGACGTCGAGATGGACTGGATGGCGACGTCGTCGTACGGCACCTCGACCGAGTCGAGCGGCGTCGTGCGGATCGTGAAAGACCTCGACACCGACATCGCCGGCCGCCACGTGCTCATCGTCGAGGACATCGTCGACTCGGGGCTCACCCTCTCCTGGCTCAAGCAGAACCTCGTGAGCCGCAACCCGGCATCCCTCGAGATCTGCGCGCTGCTGCGCAAGCCCGACGCGGCGAAGGTCGACATCGACGCACGCTACGTCGGCTTCGACATCCCGAATGCCTTCGTCGTCGGCTACGGGCTCGACTACGCGGAGCGCTACCGCAACCTGCGGTCGATCGGCGTGCTCGCGCCGCACGTCTACTCGTAGGAAGTCGCTGAGGGTCGGGACATCCTCGGTGACCGACGCCCGAGACGGGCGTCGGCGCTGGGACCGCGGCGGCGGCGCGAAAGCGCCCCCGCTCCGAGCGAAGTCCGCGTCCAGCGAACACCGGGGCCGCCCACAGTAATGGGGCGATAACCTGAAGCCCTCATGGACTTCAAGCGCATCCTCCGAGGACCGTTCATCTGGATCCTCGCGGGCATCATCGTGCTCATCGTGGCGTTCAACCTCATCGGCAGCCTCGGCGGGCTGAAGGAGATCACCACGCAGCAGGGCCTCGAACTGCTGGAGGGTGACACCGTCACCGACGTGAAGATCGTCGACGGCGAGCAGCGCGTCGACCTCACGCTCGACGAGGCGTACTCGGTCGACGACGTCGACTACGGCACGCGCGTGCAGTTCTACTACGTGCAGCCGCGCGGCGCGGAGGTCGTCGCGGCGATCACCGCGAGCGACGCGAAGTTCGACGACGAGGTGCCGCAGGCGAACTGGTTCCTGAGCCTCATCAGCATCCTGTTCCCGTTCCTGCTCATCGGTCTCATCATCTGGTTCCTGTTCTCGAGCGTGCAGAACGGCGGCAACCGGGTCATGCAGTTCGGCAAGTCGAAGGCGAAGCTCGTCAGCAAGGAGACCCCGCAGGTCACCTTCGCCGACGTCGCCGGCAGCGAGGAGGCCGTCGAGGAGCTGCACGAGATCAAGGACTTCCTCAAGGACCCGTCGCGCTTCCAGGCGGTCGGCGCCCGCATCCCGAAGGGCGTGCTGCTCTACGGCCCTCCCGGAACCGGCAAGACACTCCTCGCCCGCGCGGTCGCCGGCGAGGCCGGGGTGCCGTTCTACTCGATCTCCGGATCGGACTTCGTCGAGATGTTCGTCGGCGTCGGCGCGAGCCGCGTGCGCGACCTCTTCGAGCAGGCGAAGCAGAACTCGCCGGCCATCATCTTCGTCGACGAGATCGACGCCGTCGGGCGCCACCGCGGGTCCGGCATGGGCGGCGGTCACGACGAGCGCGAGCAGACCCTCAACCAGCTGCTCGTCGAGATGGACGGCTTCGACGTCAAGACGAACGTCATCCTGATCGCGGCGACGAACCGCCCCGACATCCTCGACCCCGCCCTGCTGCGTCCCGGACGCTTCGACCGTCAGATCGGCGTCGACGCCCCCGACCAGAAGGGCCGCGCGCAGATCCTCGCGGTGCATGCCAAGGGCAAGCCGATGGCGAAGGGCGTCGACCTCGACGTGCTCGCCCGCAAGACCCCGGGGTTCACGGGCGCCGACCTGGCGAACGTGCTCAACGAGGCGGCGCTGCTCACCGCGCGCAGCAACGCGCAGCTCATCGACAACCGCGCGCTGGATGAGGCCGTCGACCGCGTCATGGCAGGCCCCCAGCGCCGCAGCCGCCTGATGAACGACAAGGAGAAGCTCATCACGGCGTACCACGAGGGCGGCCACGCCCTCGCTGCCGCCGCGATGCGCAACACCGATCCCGTGACGAAGGTCACGATCCTCCCGCGCGGTCGCGCCCTCGGCTACACGATGGTGCTCCCGCTCGAGGACAAGTACTCGGTCACCCGCAACGAGCTGCTCGACCAGCTCACCTACGCGATGGGCGGCCGCGTCGCCGAGGAGATCGTCTTCCACGACCCCACCACGGGGGCGTCGAACGACATCGAGAAGGCGACGAGCATCGCGCGCAAGATGGTCACCGAGTACGGGATGAGCGCCGACCTCGGCGCCGTGAAGCTCGGCACGACGCAGGGCGACATGTTCCTCGGCCGCGACATGGGTCACCAGCGCGACTACTCCGAGCAGATCTCCGAGAAGGTCGACCTCGAAGTGCGGAAGATCATCGAGCAGGCGCACGACGAGGCGTGGAAGGTCATCAACGACAACCGCGACATCCTCGACAAGCTGGCGAGCGAACTCCTCGAGAAGGAGACCCTCGACCACCTCCAGCTCGCGGAGCTGTTCGCGAAGGTGAAGAAGCTGCCCGAGCGCCCGCAGTGGCTCTCGAGCACGAGCCGTCCGCTGAGCACGAAGCCTCCGATCAAGGTGCCGTCGAAGGCCCCGATCGACCAGGGCGCGGTCGACGGCGGCGTCGAGTCCGAGCCGAAGCCCCCGACGCGCACGCCGAGGCCCCGCAAGTCGCCCGGCATCGCCACCGCTTGACGCGGCGATGACCGTCGACCAGGGCCGTATCGAGGCCGCCGTGGCGGAGCTGATCGCCGCGATCGGCGACGACGCGACGCGCCCGGGGCTCCGGCGCACGCCGGCGCGGGTCGCCGAGGCCTACGCAGAGTACTTCGCCGGGCTCGGCGTCGACCCGGTCGCGGTGCTGCGCGAGGGCGTGGATGCGGCGGGCGACGGGGAGCGCGGCGACCTCGTGCTGCTGCGCGGCCTCGAGTTCCGCTCGATGTGCGAGCACCACCTGCTGCCGTTCCGCGGGGTCGCGCACGTCGGCTACCTCCCCGGCGGCAAGGTCGTCGGCCTCGGTCGCCTCGGCACCGTCGTCGAGATCCTCGCCGCGCGCCCGCAGCTGCAGGAGCGGCTCGGCGAGCAGATCGCGGATGCCCTCCACGAAGGTCTCGCGCCCCGCGGCGTGATCGTCGTGCTCGACGCGCAGCACGACTGCGTCGCCGCCCGGGACGCCCGGCAGACCCGTTCGACGACCGTCACCGTCGCCAGTCGCGGCGCGCTGACCGAACCCGCCGCGCGCGCCGAGGCGATGACCTTGATCGGAAGCCACGCATGACCATCATCATGGGCATCCTCAACGTCACGCCCGACTCGTTCAGCGACGGCGGTCGCTGGGACGGCGTCGACGCCGCGATCGGTCGAGGGCTCGAGTTGCGCGACCAGGGCGCGGCGATCGTCGACGTCGGCGGGGAGTCGACCCGTCCCGGCGCGGCGAAGGTCGACCCGGATGACGAGCGCGAGCGGGTGCTGCCGGTCGTCGCCGCGCTCGCGCAGGAGGGCGTCGCGGTGAGCATCGACACGCTGAACGCGTCGACGGCGCTCGCGGCGGTCGAAGCCGGCGCGCAGCTCGTCAACGACGTGTCGGGTGGCCTCGCCGACGAGGGGATGGCACGCGTCGTCGCCGAGAGCGGCGTGCACTTCGCGGTCATGCACTGGCGGGGTGGAGCGGATGCCGCTCCCGCCTTCACGGATGTCGTCGCCGAGGTGCGCGCGGAGCTCAAGGCCCGCGTCGCGGCTCTCGTCGTCGCCGGCGTGCAGCCGGAGAAGATCGTGCTCGACCCGGGTCTCGGCTTCGGCAAGGACGCCGAGCACAACTGGGCCCTCCTCAACCATCTCGAGGAGATCGGCTCGCTCGGCCACGGCATCCTCGTCGGCGCGTCGCGCAAGCGGTTCCTGGGGGCGCTCCTGCCCGAGGGGGCGCCGATGACCGACCGCGATCTGCCGACCGCCGTGCTCAGCGCACTCGTCGCCCGGCAGGGGGCGTGGGCGGTGCGCGTGCACGACGTGCCGTCGACCCGCCTCGCGCTCGAGGTGGCCGCGCGAGTGCTCGAGGACGCATGACCCGTCGACCGGCTCACGACGGCGAAATGCCCGGGCCCCTCGACGAGATCCGCCTCACGGGCCTGCGTGCGCGCGGCCACCACGGCGTCTTCGACCACGAGCGCCGCGACGGGCAGGACTTCGTCGTCGACCTCGTCGTGCGGCTGCCGCTCGGCCCGGCCGCCCGGGGCGACGACCTCGAGCGCACGGTTCACTACGGGGAACTCGCCGACGCCGTCGTCGCGGCGATCGAGCGCGACCCGGTCGACCTCATCGAGACCCTCGCCGAACGGATCGCCGCCGTGGCCCTGTCGTTCCCGGCGGCGCACGAGGTCGTGGTCACGGTGCACAAGCCGCAGGCGCCGATCGCGGTGCCGTTCGACGACGTGAGCGTCACCATCCATCGGGGGCGCCCGTGAGCGTGCTGCACCGGCGCATCGAGGCGGATGCCGTGGTCGCGATCGGCAGCAACCTCGGTGACCGCACCGCGACGTTCCAGGCGGCGGTTCGGGCGCTCGCCGAGTCGGACGGCATCGAGGTGACGGCGATCTCGACGCCGATCGAGTCGGTCGCCCTCCGACCCGACGGCGAGGACACGGAGGCACCGGCCTACCTCAACGCCGTCGTGCTCGTGCGCACGACACTGCCCGCGCACGCGCTGCTGGCGATGCTCCACACCATCGAGGATGCGCACGGCCGCCAACGCTCCGAGCACTGGGGCGACCGCACCCTCGACCTCGACCTCATCGACTACGCGGGGATGCAGTCCACCTCCGCCGACCTCACGCTGCCGCATCCGCGGGCTCACGAGCGGGCGTTCGTGCTCGCGCCGTGGGCCGAGGTCGACCCCGACGCCACGCTGCCCGGTCGCGGCCGGGTCGTCGACCTCCTCGCCGCCCTGGAGGCGCCGCGATGACGCGCACACGGATCTCCACTCTGCTCGTCCTCGGCGCGATCGGGGCCGCCGGCGGTTTCCTGGCGCAGCTGGCCCTCGCCTCCGCGGGGTTCCCGAAGTTCCGCCCCGAGTACACCCTGGCGCTCAGCCTGCTGTTCATCGCGGGCATCGTCATCGCGCTCGCGCTTCCCATCCGGCAGGCCACCCGGGGGAAGGTGCGCGCGCGCATCGATCCCTTCCACGCGACCCGCGTCGTGCTGCTCGCGAAGGCGTCGAGCATCGCCGGGGCGTTGCTCACCGGTGTCGGGATCGGCCTTCTCGTCGAACTGCTGACCCGCAGCGGCGGGGTCAACGGCGACACACTCCTGCGCTCGCTCGCCACCCTCGGCGCGTCGATCGCGGTGCTCGTCGCGGGACTCGTGGGCGAGTACCTGTGCACCGTGCCTCCGTCGCAGGACGGAGACGAAACCGCACCCACCCCGGGTAGCGTGGAGCCGTGACCCTTCGAGAACCTCAGGACGGCGCCCTTCCTGAGGACAGCGCCCCCACGGTGGTCGAGTCCGGCCCGGCCGGCAGCATCGACCCGATCCCGGGGGAATGGCAGCGCGTTTCGCCGAAGTACGTCGTCGTCGACCTGCTCGGCATCCTCGTCTCGGGCGTCATGCTCACGGTGGGTGCCGGCATCCCGTGGTTCTTCTCGCAGCTCACGTGGCTTCTCGCGCTGCCGGTCTTCATGTTCGTGCTGCACGTGCTCATCGCGGCGTTCACCCCCCGCCGGGTGCGCGCCCTGGGCTACATGCTGCGCGACGACGACCTCGTGTTCCGCAAGGGCATCATGTTCCTCCGCGTCGTCGCGGTGCCCTACGGCCGCATGCAGCTCGTCGACATCAACCGCGGGCCGATCGCGCGGGCGTTCGGACTCTCGGAGCTCAAGCTCGTGACGGCCGCCGCGGCGAGTCACATCACGATCCCGGGCCTGCCGGAGGCGGATGCCGAACGACTCCGCGACCGCCTCGTCGAGCTCGCGGAGAGTCGCCGGGCGGGACTGTGAGCTCGCCCGAGCCCGGCCCGGTGCCCGGCCCCGACGCCGAGGTCGAGGCGGAAGCTCCGCTGCCGCGCGGGGGTTCGACGCAGCTCGCCGACGGCGAATGGCACCGGCTGCACCCGGCGACCCCGCTGCTGCGCGGCGGCCTCGCCCTGGTCGCGATCGTCGGCATCCTGATCGCCAACCTGCGTGAGCGGCTCGTCGAATGGTTCCTGCCGGGGCTGTTCTGCGACGCGGACGACCCCGTGTGCGTGGAAGGCGGGGACCCCGTCACCTACCTCGTCGAGGAGGGTTACCTGCTCCTCGCGCTCGCCGCGGCGCTCGGCATCGTGCTCGTCATCATCGCGTTCTTCTTCGTGTCCTGGCGGATGCACACCTTCCGCATCACCGCCGAGGTCGTCGAGGTGCGCAGCGGCGTGCTGTTCCGCACCCACCGCAAGGCTCGGCTCGACCGCATCCAGGGCGTCTCGATCAACCGCCCGCTGTTCGCACGCATCTTCGGCGCCGCGAAGCTCGAGGTCGAGGTCGCGGGGCAGGACGCCAACGTGCAGCTCGCCTACCTGGGCAACACGCTCTCCGACGGGCTGCGCGCCGACATCCTGCGACTCGCCTCGGGAGCCCGCTCGGGCGAGACCGGGGGCGCCGCGCCGGCGGCGGGCGGGAAGCTGCTCGACCGGCGCGTCGCCGAGCTGCTCGCGCCCGAGCTCGACCCGTCGCTCGCGCCGCCCGAGTCGGTCGTGCGCATCCCCGCCGGGCGGCTCATCGGCTCGACCGTGCTGAGCGGCAGCGCGGTGTTCCTCGTGCTCATCGCGGGCGCTGCCATCACGATCGTCGTGCTCGGTTCGACGGTGGCGGAGGGGTTCTACTGGACGCTCTTCACGCTCATCCCGATGGCGCTCGGCTTCGGGTCCTACCTCGTCAACCGCGTCATCAAGTTCCTGCGCTACTCGATCGCCGCGACAGCCGACGGCGTGCGCATCGGCTACGGCCTGCTGTCGACCCGCAACGAGACGCTGCCGCCGGGCCGCATCCACTCCGTCGCGGTGAGCCAGCCGCTGCTGTGGCGTCCCGCCGACTGGTGGACGATCCGGGTCAACCGCGCCTCGCGGGGCTCGTCGTCCGACGGCGGGCAGCAGGCTCAGCAGTCGACGGTCGTGCTGCCGGTCGGTTCGCGCGACGACGCGTTCCGCGTGCTCGAGCTGCTGCTGCCCGACCTCGTCGAAGGCGCCGACGTCGATGCGACGGTCGCACGCCGCGAACTCCTCGAGCGCGGGCTCGCCGGCCGGGGCGGCGACGACGACTTCACGACCTCGCCGCGCCGGGCCGCGGTGCTGCGCTGGTTCTCCTGGCGACGCAACGGCTTCGCGCTCCTGCCGGGCGCCGTGCTGCAGCGCCGCGGGGCGATCTGGCGCGAGCTCGCCATCGTGCCGACGCCGCGCGTGCAGAGCGTCGCCGTCGAGCAGGGGCCGCTCGAGCGTGCGCTCCGACTCGCGGGGATCAACGTGCACACCGTCGCCGGGCCGGTCTCGACCCGGTTGGGCGCGCTCGACGCGGGCGACGCGCAGACCCTGTTCCGGGATGCCACGGTCGCGGTGGTCTCCGCCGCCGAGGCTGACCGCAGTCACCGGTGGCGTTCGGGAGAACGGTGAGCGAACGCTCAGGACGGCTCGGCGTCGGGATCGTCGGAGCGGGCCGCGTCGGCCCCGTACTCGGGGCTGCTCTCGGCGGGGCGGGCCACGCGGTCGTCGGCATCAGCACCGTCTCCGACGAGGGCCGGGAACGCGCGGAAGCCCTCCTGCCGGGAGTCCCCGTGCTGACCGTGCCCGAGGTCGTGGAGCGCGCCGAGCTCGTCCTGCTCGCGGTGCCGGCGTCGGAGTTGCCCGACCTCGTCTCCGGTCTCGCGGCGACCGGTGCGTGGCAGCCCGGTCAGCTCGTCGTGCACACGACGCCCGAGTACGGCACCGCGGTGCTCGCGCCCGCGGCTGCGGCGGGGGCGATCCCGCTCGCCATCCACCCGGCCCTCGCCTTCACCGGTACCTCGCTCGATATCGCCCGGCTGCGCGAGGCGTGGTGCGCCGTCACCGCGCCCGCGCCCGTGCTGCCGATCGCGCAGGCGCTCGTGCTCGAGATGGGCGCCGAGCCCGTCGTCATCGCGGAGGCCGACCGGGCCGCCTACGCCGCCGCGCTGTCGACCGTGCGCGAGCTCGCGACCGGAGTGGTGGGGGATGCCGTCGCCCGCCTCGCCGCGATCGGCGTCGAGAGCCCCGGCCGCGTGCTCGGCGCGCTCCTGCACTCCGCCGTCGACGACGCCCTCGGCAGGCCTTCGGTCGTCGAGTAGCGCGCGCAGCGCGCGTGTCGAGACGCGCGTGACAGGTCTCGACACGCCGCTGCGCGGCTACTCGACCACCGAGAGGCGAGCCTGCGGCGCTACTCGACCACCGAACAGAAGTAGCATCGGGACGGTGACCGCACCGCTCGTCGTCGAGACGATCGCCGGAATCCGTGCCGAGGTCGCCGCCGCTCGGGCCGCGGGCAAGACCGTCGCCCTCGTGCCCACCCTCGGTGCCCTGCACAAGGGCCACGTCGCGCACGTGAAGCGCGCCCGCAAGCTCGCCGACGTCGTCATCGTGTCGATCTTCGTGAACCCGCTGCAGTTCGGCGCGAGCGAGGACTTCACGAAGTACCCGCGCACGCTCGACGACGACGTCGAGAAGCTCGCGAAGCACGAGGTCGGGTTCGTCTTCGCGCCGACCGCCGCCGAGATGTACCCGGACGGCGGCACCCAGGTGAAGGTCACCGGCGGCCCGGTCGCCGCGATGTTCGAGGGCCGGGCGCGCCCGGGGCACTTCGACGGGGTGCTCACCGTCGTCGCGAAGCTGCTGCAGATCGTGCAACCCGACGTCGTGACCTTCGGGCAGAAGGATGCGCAGCAGCTCTTCCTCGTGCAGCGCATGGTGCGCGACCTCGACATCCCGGTGCGCATCGAGGTGATCGAGACGGTGCGCGAAGACGACGGCCTCGCCCTGTCGAGCCGCAACCGCTATCTCGGGCCCGGGGAGCGCAAGGCCGCCCGCGCCCTCAGCCGCGCGCTCGAGGCGGCGCAGTCGGCCGCCGACCGCGGCATCGACACCGTGCTGGCGGCCGCGCAGTCGGTGCTCATGGACGAGGAACTCGTTACCCTGGACTACCTGAAGGTCGTGAATCCGCAGACCTTCCTTCCGGTCGACGACGGCTACCGGGGACCGGCTCGGGCGATCATCGCCGCGCAGGTCGGCCCGGCCCGGCTGATCGACAACGAATCGCTGTATCTGAACTGAGAGAGCCCTGCCGTGACTGACACGCCCTTCGACGAGGACATCGCCGAGCAGAAGGCCGTGCGGCTGGCGAAGCGCGCGCGCCTGATTCAGGATGCCGCCACGGCCGGCGAGGGCGCGTATCCGGTCTCGGTGCCGATCACCACGACGATCGCGGAGGTGCGGGCGAAGTTCCCGTCCCTCGAGGCCGACGAGACCACGGGTGAGGTCGTCGGCGTCGCGGGTCGCGTCGTGTTCTCGCGCAACACCGGGAAGCTCTGCTTCGCGGCGCTCCAGGCGGGCGACGGGTCGCGCATCCAGGCGATGCTCTCGCTCGACCAGGTGGGCGAGGAGTCGCTCGAGCGGTGGAAGGAACTCGTCGACCTCGGCGACTTCGTCTTCGTCTCCGGCGAGGTCATCTCGAGCAGGCGGGGGGAGCTGAGCATCCTCGTCGCCGACTGGAGGATCGCGTCGAAGGCGCTCATGCCTCTGCCGAACCTGCACTCGGAGCTCTCGGATGAGACGCGCGTGCGGCAGCGCTACCTCGACCTCATCACGCGCGAGCAGGCCCGGGCGACCGTGGTCGCGCGCGCGACGACGGTGGCGAGCCTGCGCGCGACGTTCGCCGGTCACGGCTTCCTCGAGGTCGAGACCCCGATGCTGCAGACGATGCACGGCGGCGCCTCCGCCCGCCCCTTCGTCACGCACAGCAACGCCTTCGACACCGAGCTGTTCCTGCGCATCGCTCCCGAGCTGTTCCTCAAGCGCGCCGTCGTCGGCGGGCTCGACCGGGTGTTCGAGATCAACCGCAACTTCCGCAACGAGGGCGCTGACTCGACCCACAGCCCCGAGTTCGCGATGCTCGAGGCCTACCAGGCGTACGGCGACTACCACTCGATCGCCGACCTCACGCAGGAGCTCATCCAGAACGCCGCGCACGCGGTGTCGGGCTCGCACGTCGTGACCTGGGCCGACGGCACCGAGTTCGACCTCGGCGGTGAGTGGGCCCGGCTGCCGATGTACCCCTCCCTCTCCGAGGCCGCGGGTGTGGAGATCACCCCCGAGACGCCGCTCGACGAACTCGCCGCACTCGCCGAGAAGGTCGGCGTCGAGGTCAAGCTCCCCACGCACGGCAAGTACGTGGAGGAGCTCTGGGAGCACTTCGTGAAGGGCGGCCTCGAGCGTCCGACGTTCGTCATGGACTTCCCCGTCGACACCTCGCCGCTCGTGCGCGACCACCGCGGCATCCCCGGCGTGGTCGAGAAGTGGGACCTCTACGTGCGCGGATTCGAGCTCGCGACCGGCTACTCGGAGCTCATCGACCCCGTCATCCAGCGCGAACGGTTCGTCGAGCAGGCGAAGCTCGGCGCGCGCGGCGACGTCGAGGCGATGCGGCTCGACGAGGAGTTCCTGCGCGCGATGGAGCACGGGATGCCGCCCATGGGCGGGATGGGCATGGGCATCGATCGGCTGCTCATGGCGATCACGGGGCTCGGCATCCGCGAGACGATCCTCTTCCCGCTCGTCAAGTAGCGACAACCCGGGGATACCCCCGAACGGGGGGCGAAGTCGGCTGGATTCGGGTTGTCCCCATTGTGGGGGACCCGATAGCCTGCAACTCGACGAAGGCTCACCCCCGCATTCACCCGGGCCCCGTCGTACCCGCGATTCCCCCATTGAAGGAGCACCCCCGTGCCCACCGCCGCTTCGCGGCGGGTTCTTGCTTCCGTCGTTGCGCTCGCGCTCGGCGTCGCCGGAACCCTCGTCGCTGCCCCCGCGCTCGCCGCCCCCGTCACCGATCCCGCCCCGCTGGCGCCCGTCGCGGGCGCCGTGACCGCCGACCGCACTCCCGAACTGCGCTGGACGGAAGGCACGAGCGACTGGCCCGACTCCCTCCGCTACGGCGTCGAGGTGCTGAACTCGAGCGGGTCCTGGGTGCGCGGCACCCTCCTCGACCTCGTCTTCGACGACGACTGGGCCCCGTTCATCCCGCTTCCCGACGGCACGTACTCCTGGCGGGTGCGGGGCATCGACGGGTTCTGGAGCGAAGGACCGTGGTCGGCTCCCGCCACGTTCGTGATCGACGGCACCGCTCCCGATCTGACGCTCACGTCGCCCGCGAGCGGACTGTTCGACGGCGCAGGCATCGCCGTCGCCGGCACGATCTCCGACGCGAACCCGGGCACGTGGCAGATCGCGATCGACGGCGCCGTCGTGCAGACCGGCACGGGCACGACGTTCTCGCACACGATCTACCCCTCGACGGGTGCCCACACGGTGACGGTGACCGCCGTCGACGCCGCCGGCAACTCCGACGCAGACTCGACCGCGTCGGTCGCGATCGACGTGGACGCCGAGGCGCCGAGCCTCGCGCTCACGTCGCCCGTCGACGGATCGTTCGTGCGTCCCGGGCCGAACGTGCGCTTCATCGCGAGCGTGCAGGCCACCGGCACGCGCGCCGACCTCGTGCTCAACGTCGACGGCTCGCCGATCCACTCCGTCTCGACGAACAGCTCGCGCGACGTCAACCGACCCGTCTCGACGGACCTGTGGGCCGACGGCTCGAGTCACGTCTTCGAGGCCGTGGCCACGGATCAGGTCGGGCAGTCGACGACGATCACCGCGACGGTCACCGTCGACGCATCCGACCCCGTGGTCACCGTCGACACTCCGACGCGTCACGACGTCGTGAGCGGCTCCCTCGACGTCGCGGGCACCGCCTCCGACACGGGTTCGGGCGTCGCATCCCTCGAGCTGCGCCTGCGTCCCTATGACGCCGCGGGCAACAGCTGCGGTGCCCCGGTGGCGATCTTCACGCCGACGGTCGCGTCCGACGGCACGTGGGGTGGACCGATCGGCACCGCCGGCTTCCCGGACGGCGACTACTGCCTCCAGGCGCGCGCGACCGACGGCGTCGGCAACACGGGCGCCGATCAGGTCAAGTTCGTGAGCTTCGACAACTCCGCTCCGGCGGGCGCGCTCGACGGCACCTTCCCGAGCGGCTGGCACATGTCGGTCGACCACTTCGCGTGGACCGCGCCGACCGACCCCCACGGTGTGACGTATGAGCTCGCGCTCGGCCGCCACCCCAACGTCGACTCCTCGGGTCTCATGACCGAGCTCGCGTGGGTCGAGACGGGGATCGTGACGAACGAGTTCGACCACGACGTGCCGACGGGTCCGCACTTCTACCAGGTGCGCGCCGTCGACGACCTCGGCAACGCGACGGCGTGGACCGCCCCGCGCGGCTTCCAGGTGATCGGCGTCCCGGTCGTCGTGAGCCCCACCGAGGGTCAGGAGTTCTCTGCCTCGACGATCACCGCCGAGTGGACGCCGGTCTACGGCGTCGGCGGCGTCGTGCGCTACGAGGTCGAGTACGGCCTCGACCGCGACCACGACGGGACCCTGTCGCCCGAGTACCGCTCGGTGACCGGCACGGGCTGGAACGGCGGCGCGAACGTCACGCGCGTGCAGTCCTTCCCGGCCGACGTCGGGATGCCGGCCGGGTACGAGGGGCCGCTCTCGATCCGCGTCCGGGCGGTCTACGCGATCGCCTACCCGAACGCCGCGGGCAGTGTCTTCGGTCCGTGGAGCGACCCGACCGTCTCGTACATCCGCGACACCGCGAAGCCGACGATCACGATCGTGACGCCGACCGCGGGGGCAGTGGTCAAGAGCGACGCCGCGCTGCCGGTGACGATCACGGGTACCGACGGGGCCGGCATCAGCCGCCTCGCCGCGAACCTCTACACGGCCGATGGCAGCTTCCTCGCTCCGATCGGATCGACGCCGCCGAACGGCGCCCTCGGGGTGTCCGCCACGCGCACGTGGAGCATCCCGGCCGGTCTCGCCGAGGGCACGTACACGATCCGTGCGTCGGCCACCGACGCGGCCGGCAAGACGACCGCGACCTCGCAGTCGCTCGTCGTCGACCGCACGCGTCCGACCGTCACGATCGACGTGCCGGCCGACGGCACCGTGACGAACGGCGACGTGACCGTGACCGTGACCGGTCTCGACCCTAACGGCATCCGCTCGATCGCGGCGAACCTCTACAACGAGGCGAACGCGAACCCGCTGCTGCGGAGCATCGGGCAGTCGACGGCACCCGCGAACTCGACGACGCACAGCGCGACGTGGACGATCCCAATCTCGTGGTTCACCGCGGACGGCACGTACACGATCCGCGCGGGCGGCTTCGACGCCGCGGGCAACAACCGCACGGTGACCGCGCAGTTCACGATCGACCGCACGGGTCCGGCCGCGCCGCAGCCGTACAACCCCGAGAACGGCCGCACGCAGGCGAACGACTCCCCGTTGCTCGACTGGATCCCGGTGTCCGACGCCGTGAGCTACGAGGTGCGCACGAGCACGTCGCCCGCGCGCGTGCCGAACGTCAACGACGGCGAGCTGAGCGGCACGGATGCCGTCACGGTGTCGGCGAGCGACAGCGAGCTCCCGCTGAGCGGCCTGCCCCAGGGCTGGCTGTGGTGGCAGGTGCGCGGCATCGACGCCCTCGGCAACGTCGGCCCGTGGTCGAACATCTGGGCGCTCGGCGTCGACACCGTCGGCCCGGCGGTCTCGCTCCTGACCCCGGTCGACGGCGCGGTGCTCACGACGGGCTCCTTCACGCTCGACTGGACCGACGGTGAGACCGGCGCGACGTACGAGATCCGCTCGAGCAACGACCCGTCGGTCGACGCCGACGGTGCCCTCGACGTCTCGGCGCTGACCGGCACGGCGACGGCGAGCGCGCTCGCGCTCGTGGGTGTTCCCGAGGCGACGTACTACTGGCAGGTGCGGGCGATCGACACGCTCGGCAACGCCGGCCCGTGGACGACGCCGTGGATGGTCTCGGTCGACCTGCCGACCCTCTCGGTGCCGGGCACCGACGGCCCGGCCGGCGGAACCGGTGGCACGGGCGGCGCCGGCGCGGGTGACGGAGGCGTCGACCTGACGACCTTCGCGCTCGACGACGAGACCCCTGAGGGTGACGAGGGCGAGGAAGGTGACGAGGAGTCGACGCAGAGCGACGACGACTCGACCCCGACGTCGACCGAGCCGACGTCGGCGCAGACCGGCATGGATGGCGGCATGATCGCGCTCCTCGTCGGGCTCGCCGCGGCGCTGCTGCTCCTGCTCGTCGTGCTGCTCGCCTGGCTGCGTCGCCGTCGCGCCGAGGCGTGATCCCGTGACGATGAACGGGGCGGGTGGCGTGGCCATCCGCCCCGTTCTCGTCGATGCGGGCAGTAGCCCCCGAACTGGGGTGCGCGGCGGGGTCGCCACCCGTCGCGGTGGACGGTGGGGCGAACTAGCCTGGCGGAAGACCGGAACCCCCGCCGGTCGCATCGGAGGACTCGAACCCGTGCGATCCCCCCTCGCCGGATGGATGCGTTTCCCGATCGCGCTCATCGTCGCGATCGTGAGCGTTCTCGTCGTCGTGCCCGCGATGGCGTCCGCCGCGGAGTCGGCCTCACCCGTGTCGCCCGTCTCACCCGCCGAGGGCGAGCTCGTCGACGCCGATCCCGTGCTGCGCTGGACCGCGGCAGGCGACGCGGGCTACGAGCTGCGCTGGAACGCCGACGGTGCCCTCGACTCCTCGGGCGCCCTCGAGGTCGGCGACGACGGCGGGCGCGCCTTCCCGGGCGGCGAGTCTCACCGGCTCACCGACCTCACCGCCGCGACCTACCACTGGCAGGTGCGCGCGCTGCCCGACGGCGCCTGGTCGCCGGTCGCGACCTTCCACCTCGACATCCAGCTCGACACGCTCGGTCCGGGCGAACCCGCCGAGCCGCCCGTCGAAGAACAGCCCGTGGTCGAGGCACCCACCGACGTCTCCGTGCCCGAGGCCGGTGCCGGTCTCGACCTCAGCACGGCCGTGAACGGCTTCGTGTGGATCGCCGCGGCCAGTTCGTTCGCCGGCCTGCTGCTCGCGGTCGTCGGTCGCGAGTGGCTGCGGCTGCGGCGCCAGGAGTCCTGATCCCGCCTGTTAGGGTGCGATCGTGACCGACGCAGCACCCCCGCCGCCCGGTGACGGCTCGCGCCCGCCGCGACCGATCACGGCCTCCCGCGTCACGACGTGGATCGTCGTCGGCGGCATCGGGGTGTTCCTCGTCGTGAGCGGCATCCTCGGCATCATCGCGAAGGGCTGACGATGGATCGCCGCACCTCGCGCCTCATCGCGCTCGTCGGCCTCGTCGTCATCGTCGGCGTCGTCGCCGTCGCCTGGATCCTCTCCCTCTGACGTCGGGTTAGCCTGGCTTCATGCCCGACGACTTCTGGGGGAACGCGATCTTCTCGATCGTGCCGACGCTCCTCTTCGGCGTGCTCTTCTGGTTCGTGTTCCGCGCGATCTTCCGCTCCGACCGCACCGAGCGCGAGACCGCCGCGAAGATCGAGGCCGAGGAGCGCGCGAAGCGCTCTCGCAACTCGGTGGTCGAGTAGCCGGGACTTTCGGTGGTCGAGTAGCCGCGAAGCGGCGTGGCGAGACCCCCTCGCGAAGGTCGCGCCCGCGGCGCTACTCGACCGCCGAGTCCGTCGGCGGAGTCTTCGGAGTGCGGGGCTTCTTCGCGGGGGCCGGCGCTTCGGGATCGGGTGTCGCGACCGGAGCATCCGCAACCGGGGCGACCGCGGGCGCTTCGACCGCCGGCGTCGCGACCTCCGGAGCGGTCGCGGGTGCGCCGGCCACAGCCTTCGCGCGACGCGAGCGCAGGAACAGCAGCACCGCCACGACCGCGGCCGCGAGCACCAGGATGCCGACGATCACGAGCACGATGAGCAGCACGGGCGGACCGGGGGGAGCAGCCGCGCCGCGGGCGGACATCTCGAGACGCTGGTCGATCGGCGTCGACCACGTGACGGTCGTGCCGGCGAGCTCGCCGTTGTGCTCCGACACCTCGCCCGGGAAGGTGACCGAGACCGTGAGGTTGGTGCCGGCATCCTCCTCACCTTCGTCGTCGGGGATCGACTGGGCGCTGAAGTCGAGCACCCCCGTGAACAGGTACTCGTCACCGTCGCGCGTGAACTTGAGCGACTCCGGCTTCTGCCCCGAGAACGCGTCGAGGGCGACGTCGTCGAACGTGATGCGTGACCCGAGGTAGCCGTCCTCCTCGTATTCGGAGGTGGAGACGCCCGCGGCATCCCGCAGGGATCCGAGCAGCTGCGACTCGATGTCTCCGGCCTGCGTGAGCGCGGTCGTGCGCGCCTCCTCGGTCTCTTCGGCGACGACGACCGCGACGACGATGCTGCCGTCGACCGTGTTGTCGGTGTTCAGGGTCAGGTCGGCCTGGAAGCGCACGCACCCGGCGAGGGCGAGTACGAGGGCGCCGACGGCGAGGATGCGCGGCAGGGTGCGTCGTCTCATGCCTCCCACCGTGGCAGAGCGGAGGCCGGGAGGAAAGCGGGTGGCGCTCTCAGTCGCGCGGCTGCAGCCTCACGTTGGGGAGCGCGGGTGCGGGCAGCGCGGCTCCGGGGTAGCCCTCGACGCGACCGAATCGCCCCGCCGGGTCGACGCCGTCGATCACGTCGGTCTGCCACTGAGCCCGGAACGCGACGACATCGTCGTGGCTGCGCCCGACGAAGTTCCACCACATGACGATCGGCTCGCCGAGCGGCAACCCGCCGAGCAGCACGGCGCGCATCGGCTCATCGCCCGCTTCGAGGCGCAGCTCGGACTGCCCGGGCGGCAGGTAGCCGAGGTGATCGGTCGGGATGTCGACCCCGCCGAAGCGCGGGGTGCCGGCGTCGACGAGCAGCCCGTACTCGAACCCCCGATCGGCGGGCAAGGTCACCGTTCCGCCCGCGGGGAGGTCGATCTGCGCCCCGAGCAGCGGGCTGAACGCCGTGACGGGCGAGTTGCCGCCGTCGAGCGCTCCGACGAAGACGCGGAGGACGGCATCCCCGACGGTGATCGGCTCGGGATTCGCATGCTCGAAGAACGGCGCGACGCCGCGCGAGGCGTCGGGCAGCGCCACCCAGAGCTGCACCCCGTGCAGCCGCGCGGTCGCCGCCGTCGAGACCTCCGAGTGCTGGATGCCGGAGCCGGCCGTCATGAGGTTCACCTGACCGGGCCGGATGAGGGCGTGCGCCCCGGTCGAGTCGCGGTGCTCGATCTCGCCCTCGAACAGCCAGCTCACCGTCTGCAGACCCGTGTGCGGATGCGGCGGTACGTCCATCGCGCCCGGCCCGGTCACCGGGTCGGGGCCGTAGTGGTCGGCGAAGCACCACGCCCCGATCAGACTGCGCGCCCGCTGCGGGAGCGTGCGACGCACGGTGAGCGCCCGGGGGCCGCCGAGCGGCACCTCGCGCGGCGCGAGCACCTCGACGCCCGGAGAGGGCTCGCTGAGGCATACCGTCTCGGCCGGTTCGGACTCAAGGTTGCTCACGTTCGGATGCTACGACGTAACGTCGAGGCATGCCCCTTCCGATCGAGGACTATGCCTTCATCGGCGATCTGCACACCGGCGCGCTCGTGGGAGCCGACGGGAGCATCGACTGGCTGTGCCTGCCGCGCTTCGATTCGGCGTCGATGTTCGGCGCCCTGCTCGGCGACCCGGAGCACGGCCACTGGACGATCGCACCCGTCGGCGGCGAGCGTTGCACATCCCGCGAGTACCGCGGCGACACCTTCGTGCTCGTCAGCCGCTGGGAGACACCCGACGGCGAGGTCGAGGTGATCGACGCGATGCCGGTCGGCAACCGACGTGCCGATCTCGTACGACGCGTGCGCGGCATCCGGGGCACTGTGCGGATGCGGCAGGACCTGCGCATCCGGTTCGGCTACGCCGACGCCCTCCCGTGGGTGCGGCAGGAGCGGCGCGACGACGGGCTGCACGGACTCATCGCCGTGGCGGGGCCCGACTCGGTCGTCGTGCGCGGACGTCGGTTCACGGCGGAGGACCTCAGCCACCGCGACGAGTTCGAAGTCGCCGAGGGCGAGACCGTCGACACCGTGCTCACCTGGTATCCGTCGCACCGCGAGCCGCCGACGCCGATCGACGTCGACGAGGAGCTGCAGCGCACCGAGCAGTGGTGGACCGACTGGATCGGGTCGTGCGACGACCTCGGCGAGCACGAGGCGGCCGTGCGGCGGTCGCTGCTCGTGCTGCGGGCGCTCACCCACGAGGACACCGGCGGGATCGTCGCCGCCCCGACGACGAGCCTCCCCGAGGAGTTCGGCGGCGGGCGCAACTGGGACTACCGCTACGTCTGGCTGCGCGACGCGGCCCTCACGCTGCAGGCGCTGCTGATCCACGGGTTCCACGCGGAAGCCGCGGACTGGCGCAACTGGCTGCTGCGGGCGATCGCGGGCGACCCCGCCGACATCCAGATCATGTACGGCATCGGCGGGGAGCGCGACCTCGACGAGTACGAGTCGACGACCCTGCCGGGCTACCTCGGCGCCCACCCGGTGCGCATCGGCAACGGTGCGGCGACGCAGTTCCAGGGGGATGTCTTCGGCGAGGTGATGCTCGCCCTCGAGCAGGCCAGGCTCGCGGGTGCCGACGAGGACGAGTTCTCGTGGCCGCTCCAGGTCGCGCTGCTCGGGTTCCTGCTCGACAGCCTCGAGCGTCCCGATCACGGCATCTGGGAGATCCGCGGCCCCGAGCGGTGGTTCACGCAGTCGCGGGCGATGATGTGGGCCGCGTTCGAGTGCGGCGTGCGCGCGGTGCGCGAGCATGGCCTCCGCGGGCCGGTCGAGAAGTGGGAGGCGGCCCGCGACCGGCTGCGGGACGAGATCGAGGCGCGCGGCTTCAATGCGGAGCGCGGCCACTTCGTGCAGCACTACGACACGACCGAGGTGGATGCCTCGCTCCTCACCCTGCCGCAGATCGGCTTCATCGCGGCCGACGACCCCCGGATGCTGGGCACGGTCGACGAGATCGAGCGCAAGCTGCTGCACCACGGGCTCGTGACCCGCTACCGCACGCAGAGCGGCGTCGACGGACTCGCGGGGGGAGAGCATCCGTTCCTCGCGTGTTCGTTCTGGCTCGTCAACCAGTACGCCGAGTCCGGTCGCACCGACGACGCCGCCGCGCTGCTCGACCGACTCGTCGGGTTCTCGAACGACGTGGGGCTGCTGTCGGAGGAGTACGACCCGGTCGAGGGCCGGCACGTCGGCAACACCCCGCAGGCGTTCTCGCACCTGGCGCTCGTGCGGGCGGCCGACGCTCTCGCGGCCGTACGGCGAGGTCACCGCGAGTCGTCGGAGGTGCTCGGAGGAGAGGGCATCGAGGGGTCGGAACTCGAGGGCTCCGGCCCTAGCCACGCGAGCGAGGGTCCCGAACCGTCGACCGACGAGTGACTAGCGCGGGGGCAGGGCCGACTCGTCGCCGGCCTGCTCGCGCGTGATGATGCTGATCGACCCGTCGGTCTCGAGCACGGCGCAGGCGATCGCCTCGAGTGAGCCGACCCCCGTCGACCGGGCGGCGTGGCGCACCTCGTCGAGACCGAGCCGGTGGCGTCGCAGTGCGTCGAGGTCGGGTTGCCCGTCGCGCAGCACCACCGTCGGGCTCGCCGAGACGGCGCGGCGGAACCAGCGCACCCGCGACTCGAGGAACGCGACGACGAACTGCAGCGCCGCGAGCAGCACGAATGCGACCGCGCCTTCGGCGAGCGAGACGTCGGAGCTGAGCAGCGCCGTCGCGAGCACCGAGCCGAGCGCCACCGTCACGACGAAGTCGAACGCGTTGAACTGACTCAGCGTGCGCTTGCCCGCGATGCGCACGACCAGCACGAGCACCGCGTACGCGGTCACGCCGACGACGAGGGTGCGCAGGATGTCGGACCAGGAGTCGAACCACATCCCGCCAGCGAAGGCCATCGCCGGGCCCCGGTCCAGACGGTTGACGCGTAACCTCGACACATGTCGTTCCAGGCGTACCTCGACAACATCGAGCAGAAGACCGGCCTCACCCCGCGCCAGCTGCTCGCCCTCGCCGAGGAGCGGGGCTTCGGGCCCGGCACGAAGGCGGGGCCCATCCTCGAATGGCTCGCCGCCGATTACGGGCTGGGTCGCGGCCACGGGATGGCGATGGTGCACGTCATCACGAAGGGGCCGCAGATCTCGGCGAAGCACGTCGACTCCGGCGGCGCGCACAGCGACCCCACCGACACGCTCTGGCTCGACGGGATGGCGTCGAACCCGCAGCGCTGACTCGTCTCAGCAGCCGCCGAGTTCGGAGGCGCGGTCGACGAGCGTGGCGAGCAGGGCATCCCGTTCCACGAAGGGGTCGTAGCCGACATAGGAGAGGTGCAGCCAGAGCGGGCCGCACACGACCGTGTGAACCTCGCCGCGTCCCCACGACGTTCCGTCGGGCCCGGTGAAGGCGGCGTCGTACGAGAACGCGGCATCCCCGAGGTCGGACTGTGCGCCGGGCGTGATCTGCACCGTCGAGCCGTCGTCGAAGGTCACGGGCTCGCACGACGAGAACGCCTCGCGGAACTCGTCGAGCTCGTCGAGCAGGTCGACCCCGGGCGCCGCGGCGGCGATCCAATCGGAGGCGAACGTGGCGTCGTCGCCCGCCCCGTACATCCGCCAGGAGTGCGTCGCGAACGCGTCGAGGTCGGGAAGCCACTCGGTGACCCACGAGCAGGGATCGCCGTACTCGACATCCTCGGTGGCGGGTCCGCCGCCCGAGCCGTCGTCCCCGGGCAGCAGCGCCCACCCCGTCCCGAAGTCCTCGACCGTGAGACCCACCGCCGCGAGTTGCCGTGCGGCGAACTCCGGCGCGGGGGTCTCCACCGGCACCGGGATGCCGACGCACCCGGTGAGGAGCACGACGACCGCGCCCACGGACGCGATCACACCGCCGCTGCGATCCACACGAACCCCCGACTTCAGTGAGCAGAACTCACCCAAAGTACCCCGAACGGGGGTCAGCGCACCACGAGCAGGTCGCCCACCTGGCAGTCGAGCGCGTCGCAGATCGCCGTGAGCGTCGAGAAGCGGATGGCGCGCGCCCTGTCGTTCTTGAGCACCGAGAGGTTCACGAGGCTCACCCCCACGAGCTCGGCGAGGCGGGTCAGGGTCATACCCCGCTCCGCGAGCAGTTCGTCGAGGCGGCAGTGGATGCGGCCGGCATCCTCGTCGTCGGCGGGGGCCATCTACACGAGTCCTTCCGTGTCGCGTTGGAGCCGCTCGCCCGCCTGGATGATCCCGGCCAGGAGCGCGAACGCGAGGGCGAGACCGAGCAGCGGGAGGTCGGGCAGGAACGTGCCGAGCCCGACGTCCCACGCGAGCGGCAGCGTCGACGGGTCGATCGCGGCGGGGTCGCCCGTGTCGGGATAGATCGACCCCGACCGCACGGCGAGGTTCTCGCCGATCTGCGCGAGCCACGAGCCGACGGCGAGCACGATCGCGAGCGCCCACGCGGTGCGGGTCACGGCGGGCACGAACTCGACGCCCGGCCGCACGCGTCCGGCGAGATCGGCGAGGAGGAACGCCATGACCGCGACGGTCGCCGCTCCGAGCAGCACGGTCGCGGCGTGGGCGACCCGCAGTTCGAGCCGGAGCTCGACGAGCCCGCTCACGCCCGGCGGCCCGCCGTCGAGCACCCAGAGCAGTTGCGGTCCGACGAGGGTCGGGATGGCGTAGGCGATGCCCGCGGCGGCGGAGACGACGCCGACGACGAGCGCGAGAGCCCGCACGGCGTTCAAGGCGACTCGGCGCGGAGCCATCAGACGAGTCCTTCCGTGTCGCGTTGGAGGCGGTGTCCGATCTCGAAGGCTCCGGCGACGACGGCGAGCGCGAAGGCCCAGCCGAGCGGAGCCAGGTCGACCCGCACCATGAAGGGGGCGAGCTCCTCGATGCCCAGCGCGAGAGCGGCGTCGGCATGCGCGATCCCGGTGAGCAGCGGACCGCCGAGTGCGGCGAGAATCACGAGGATGGCGACGGCGCCGATGCCCCACGTCGCCGAGCGCACGAACGGCTTGCCCAGGAAGACGCGCAGGCACAGCCAGGCGACGACGACGCAGACGCCGATCGTCAGGAGCGAGGTGACGATTGCGGCGCCGACGAGAGCGGCGATCGCCCCGGTCGGCAGTTCCGAGACGGTGAGGTCGATGGTGGCGGTGTCGGCGGCGACCACGAAGGGCGACGAGCTCTCGACCTCGAGTGCCGTGTTGAGGACCGCGCCGACGAGCGTGGTCGGCCCCGGGGTGACGAGGTCGATGATCCACTGCACGCCGAGCACCAGGTCGACCCCGGCGATCGCCGCGGCGGCGCCGGCGATGAAACCGAGAATCGTCTTCTCGGCCAGGTTGGCGGCACGACGGGTGCGGGTCATGACGGCCATCAGACGAGCCCCTCGGCGTCGCGCTGCAGCTTGTGGCCGATCTGGAACGCGGCGGTGAGCGCGCCCAGCGAGCCGATGGCGAAGAACACGATCGGCTCGATCTCGAAGGCGGTGTTGACGGGGCGCTCGCCGGCGAGGGCCGCCGCTCCGCCGTTCGCTCCCATGGTGCGGAACATCCAGACGACCACCCAGCCGATGGCGCCGACGAGGGTGGCGGTGCCGACGTAGGCGACTGTGCTGCGGGCGAAGACCTGCCCGCGGGTGATGTTGCGGATGGTGAGGCAGACGAGCGCGACGCCGACCACGACGACCAGTGCGTAGGCGACCTCGGCGATGATGAGCGCCCCGAGGGTGACGGGGGGCATGTCGCTCACGCGCAGCACGACCTGCTCGGCGACCACCTCCACGTCGGCGCCGCCAGGTCCGATGGGCAGGGTCGCCGGGGTATCGGCGAAGCCGGCAGTCACGGGGACGTCGCGATTGGGCACGATCTCGGCGATGCGCAGCACCGCCTGGACGACGGTGTAGACGGCGACGCCGGCACCGATGACGATCGCGAACCACAGGGCCGCGACATCGTGCTTCGGGGGAACCGGGGTGGAGGACATCCTTCGCTCCTTATCGATAGTCGTTGTTATCGATCTACGATAACCCCCTCCACCCCGTCGCCGTCAAGCTCGTGCTGAGCCGTGAGCGAACACGGGAGATTTCGGCAGCCGCCGTCGTTACCCTCGGATGTATCGGCGCCTTCCGACCGGCGTCACCAGGAGTCCAAGATGTTCGAGCGCTTCACAGACCGAGCCCGCCGGGTGGTCGTCCTCGCCCAGGAAGAGGCGAAGATGCTCAACCACAACTACATCGGCACCGAGCACATCCTGCTCGGCCTCATCCACGAGGGCGAAGGAGTCGCCGCGAAGGCCCTCGAGTCCCTCGGCATCTCGCTCGATGCCGTGCGCGAGCAGGTGCAAGACATCATCGGTCAGGGTCAGCAGCAGCCGACCGGCCACATCCCCTTCACCCCGCGCGCCAAGAAGGTGCTCGAGCTCTCGCTGCGTGAGGCACTGCAGCTCGGCCACTCGTACATCGGCACCGAGCACATCCTGCTCGGCCTGATCCGCGAGGGCGAGGGCGTCGCCGCCCAGGTGCTCGTGAAGCTCGGCGCCGACCTCAACCGCGTGCGCCAGCAGGTCATCCAGCTGCTCTCGGGCTACCAGGGCAAGGAGCAGGTCGCGGTCGGCGGCAACGACGCGACGCCCGACAAGGGCTCGCAGATCCTCGACCAGTTCGGTCGCAACCTCACCCAGGCGGCGCGCGACGGCAAGCTCGACCCCGTCATCGGGCGCGAGAAAGAGATGGAGCGGGTCATGCAGATCCTCTCCCGTCGCTCCAAGAACAACCCCGTCCTCATCGGAGAGCCCGGCGTCGGCAAGACCGCCGTCGTCGAGGGCCTCGCCCAGGCGATCGTGCGCGGCGACGTGCCCGAGACCCTCAAGGACAAGCAGCTCTACACGCTCGACCTCGGCTCGCTCATCGCCGGCTCGCGCTACCGCGGTGACTTCGAGGAGCGCCTCAAGAAGGTCACCAAGGAGATCCGCACCCGCGGCGACATCATCACCTTCATCGACGAGATCCACACGCTCGTCGGCGCGGGTGCCGCCGAGGGCGCGATCGACGCGGCGTCGATCCTGAAGCC
>NZ_JBMRCP010000122.1:0-4465 GCF_057350545.1 Pseudolysinimonas sp.
GGGCGTGCGGGGGCTAAGCTCGTCCCTCGTGGCTACCACCAACGACATCAAGAACGGCAGCGTTCTCAGCATCGACGGCCAACTCTGGAACGTCATCGAGTTCCAGCACGTCAAGCCGGGCAAGGGCGGCGCCTTCGTGCGCACGAAGCTGAAGAACGTCATGTCCGGCAAGGTCGTCGACCGTACGTTCAACGCCGGCACCAAGATCGACTTCGCGACGGTCGACCGCCGCGACTTCCAGTACCTCTACAAGGACGGCGACGGCTTCGTGTTCATGGACACGACCGACTACGACCAGGTGACGATCCCTTCCGCCACCGTCGGCGACGCCGCCCACTACATGCTGGAGAACCAGAACGTCCAGGTGGCGATGCACGAGGGCGAGGCGCTCTACATCGAGCTGCCGACCTCCGTCGTGCTCGAGGTCACCTACACCGAGCCCGGTCTCCAGGGCGACCGCTCGAGCGCCGGCACGAAGCCCGCGACGCTCGAGACCGGTCACGAGATCCAGGTGCCGCTGTTCCTCGAGCAGGGCACGCGCGTCAAGGTCGACACCCGCGACGGGTCGTACCTCGGCCGCGTCACCGACTGACGTTGTCGAGCGACCTCCTGTGAGCGCCCGCACCAAGTCGCGCAAGCGCGCCCTCGACATCCTCTACGGTGCCGACGTGCGCGGCGTGGCGATCTCGGCACTTCTCGGCGAGGAGGCGGAGCGCGCCGAACAGCGGCCGGAGCGCGCGTCGTCGTGGACGTACGCCCGCGAGATCGTCGAGGGCGTCGACGCGCAGCTCGAGCAGATCGACGGCGAGATCGAAACCCACGCGCAGGGTTGGCCGCTGAACCGGATGCCGGCGCTCGACCGCGCGATCGCCCGGATGGCGACGTGGGAGATCCTCTACAACGACGAGGTGCCGGACGGGGTCGCGATCGCCGAGGCCGTCGAACTCGCGACGAGCCTCAGCACCGAGGAGTCGGCCGGGTTCCTCAACGGACTGCTCGGCGCCATCGCGCGCCGCGAGATCGTCTGAGCGCAGTTCCGCGTCGCTTCGTGACGCAACGTTGCGTTGCATGACATCCCGGTTTGGCCGGGCGGTGCCGCTTCCGTAACTTCTGTCGGGTGCCCGTGACCGCATCCGCCACCTCCGCCCTGCGCGTGAGCCTGCGCGCGGTCGGGCGCACCTTCCCGGCGCCCGGGGGCGGCGACAAGGTCGTGCTGCGCGACGTCGACCTCGACATCCGTCCCGGCGAGATCATCGCCCTGCTCGGGCCGTCGGGCTGCGGCAAGTCGACGCTGCTGCGTCTCATCGGCGGACTCGATGCGGCGGATGCCGGCGAGCTCACGATCGACGACAGCCCCGTCGCCGACGTCGACCAACGGTCGGCGGTGGCGTTCCAGGAGCCGCGTCTGCTGCCCTGGCGCTCGATCGAGCGGAACGTCGCGCTCGGCCTGCCGCGGGGCACGGCGGCCGAGGAGGGACGCGAACGCGTCGCCGAGCTGCTCGGTCTCGTGCAGCTCTCCCACGCGACGACGTTGCGCCCGCGTCAGATCTCCGGCGGCATGGCGCAGCGCACGTCGCTCGCCCGGGCGCTCGCCCGTAACCCCGGGGTGCTGCTGCTCGACGAGCCGTTCGGAGCGCTCGACGCCCTCACGCGGCTCACGATGCAAGACCTGCTCCTCGACATCCACGCGTCCGAACCCGCGACGATCGTGCTCGTCACCCACGACGTCGACGAAGCGCTCACGCTCGCCGATCGCATCGTGCTGCTCGGCGAGGACCCGGCCCGTCCGGGGGAGGGGTCGTCGATCCGCTCGATCCTCGAGGTCGGCAAGCCGCGCCCGCGCGACCGTGCCGACGCCGCCCTCGCGCTGCTGCGCGCCGACCTGCTGGAACGGCTCGGCGTCGACAGCCACCACACGCCCAACTACGTCACCGCCGCGCTACGCAAGCAGCGTCAGCAGGTGGGCGACAGGCCGACCGGTGCGACCGACGAGCCGACCCGTCCCCATTCGTTCTGAACCTCGCGACCTCCATCCACAGCACCTCCAGCCCACAGCAAAGGAACGCACCATGAGAAAGAGCCCCTTCGTCACCCTCCTCGGTGTCGCGACCGCCGCCGTCGTGGCGCTCACCGGCTGCGTCCCGGGTGAGAACACGGGAGGCGACCCCGCCCCGGTCGACGGCGAGTGGAGCGGATCGACGCTCAGCCTCGACTTCGCCACCTACAACCCGCTGAGCCTCATCATCAAGGAGCAGGGCTGGCTCGAGGACACGTTCGGCGACGACGTCGAGGTGACCTGGACGCAGTCGCTCGGGTCGAACAAGGCCAACGAAGGGCTGAAGGCCGGCGCCCTCGACGTCGGCTCGACCGCCGGGTCCGCGGCGCTTCTGGCCCGCTCCAACGGATCGCCGATCCAGACGATCGACATCTACTCGCAGCCCGAGTGGGCGGCACTCGTGGTTCCCGCAGACTCCGACATCACGTCGGTCGAGGACCTGCGCGGCCGCACGGTGGCGGTCACGATCGGCACCGACCCCTACTTCTTCCTGCTCCAAGCGCTCGACGAGGCAGGCGTCGCGCTGAGCGAGGTCAACGTGCAGAACCTCCAGCACGCGGATGGCGGCGCAGCGCTGCTGAACGGGACCGTCGACGCCTGGTCGGGCCTGGACCCGATGATGGCCGCCAATGAACTCAGTGCCGGCACCGAGCTCGTCTACCGGAACATCGACTTCAACACCTACGGATTCCTCAACGCGACGGAGGACTTCATCACCGATCACCCCGATCTCGCGCAGGCCGTCGTCGACGCGTACGAGAAGGCCCGTGCCTGGGCACTCGAGAACCCGGAGGAGACGGCGGCCCTGCTCGCCGAGGTGGCCGGAATCGACCTCGCGGTCGCCGAGAAGGTGCTGCTCGAGCGCACCGTGATCGATCTCGACCCCGTGCCGGGTGAGACCCAGCGCTCGGTGCTCGAGAAGGTCGGGCCGATCCAGGTCGCGAACGGCGACATCGCGAGCCAGGACCAGGTGGACGCCGCGCTGGACACGCTCTTCCACACGGAGTTCGCGGAGAACGCCGACCCGGACCGGGTGGGCTGATCTCTCGATGACGGAGCTGTACCTCACCGGGGAGTCGGTGGTTCCTGGAGGCGTCCAGGGGCCGCCGGCTCGCCGGCGTGCGCGGGCGTCGCGCACCGAGCGGCGATCCCCGTGGGTCTGGCTGCTCGGCGCCGTCATCCCGCTCGCGTTGCTCGTGTTGTGGTGGCTCGCCTCGCATCTGGCCTGGGTGCCGGTCTTCAAGCTGCCGACACCCGAATCTCTCGTCGTCGCCGGCGTCGATCTGTGGAACCGTGGGCTGCTCGGCCTGTACGTCGCGATCTCGACGCAGCGGGTGCTCATCGGCTTCGCGATCGGGGCCATCGTCGGGCTCGTGCTCGGAGCGCTGGTCGGCCTCTCGCGACTCGCCGACGGCATCCTCGCCCCGACCGTGGGTGCGGCTCGCGCCGTGCCGTCGCTCGCATGGGTACCCCTGTTGATCCTGTATCTCGGATTCGGGGAGGACTCCAAGATCACCCTCGTCGCGATCGGAGCGCTCTTCCCCGTCTACACGACGGTCGCCGGCGCCCTGCGGCACGTCGACCCGCAACTCGTCGAGATGGGACGCGCGTTCGGTCTCGACAGGATGCGACTGCTGCTGACGGTGCAGCTCCCCGCCGTGATCCCGGCGATCGTCTCGGGCCTGCGCCTCGCGCTCGCCCAGGCGTGGCTGTTCCTGGTCGCGGCAGAACTCCTCGGATCGACGATGGGCCTGGGCTTCCTGCTGATCGAATCGCAGAACAACGGTCGCACCGACAGGCTCTTCCTCGCGATCCTGGTGCTCGCAGTGTTGGGCAAGCTGACAGATGCCCTCATCGGCCTGCTGGAACGCTGGATGCTCCGACGCTGGGGCTGAGCCGCTAAGATCGACGAGACAGACCACCTTTAAATCCGTCCCGAGAGGCGGGGAAGGAGGTCAGGATGACTGCACGCCCCGTGCTGCAGCAGGCTGACATCGAACGCGCGCTCACCCGCATCGCGCACGAGATCCTCGAGTCGAACCGCGGTTCCGCAGGGCTCGTCCTCCTCGGCATCCCGACCCGCGGCGTGCTGCTCGCCGAACGGCTGGGCGGCATCCTCGAACGCCTCGAGCCGGGCAGCGGCCGCGTCGGCGCGCTCGACGTGACGATGTACCGCGACGACCTCCGTTCGCAGCCGACCCGCAGTCCGCAGCCGACTCGGGTGCCCGACGGCGGGATCGACGGCAAGACCGTCGTGCTCGTCGACGACGTGCTCTACTCGGGCCGCACCATCCGGGCTGCGCTCGACGCGCTCGGGGCGCACGGGAGGCCTCGCGCGGTGCGACTCGCCGTGCTCGTCGATCGTGGGCACCGCGAGCTGCCCATCCGCGCCGACTTCGTCGGGAAGAA